>JAQXBH010000119.1 GCA_029252505.1 Opitutales bacterium
TCCTCACGAAGAGCTTTTTCGATGCGATCAATTAATCGGTCAATATTCACAGAGTTAAATTATTGTTTCGTTTTCGGATTTTAGTAAAGTTGATTCCCTATAAAAGTTAAAACTTGGACGGGGGAGCAAGCCGTAAAAAATCGGACTGCTTCACCAATTGGCCATTTGAGCTTTTTTTGTAAACTGCAAGTGTCCATGGAATTTCTGATAGAACTCGATTAATTCGTTCCGCAGAATCCAGAGGAAGGGATCTAATTACTTCTTCCTGATTGGCTAAAATGTCCTGATTAAATGAACTGAAATTTTGAACCCAAAATTGATTTTGCCTAATTTCCGATTCTTTCTTTTTGTAAATCACATTTTTGCCTAAGTCTGAAATTGTTGAAATCGCTAGATTTAATGACGAAAAAGTAAGATTTGTGGGTGGAATTAATTGCCTTTGTTGCTCTCGGTAACGTTCAATATAAAGATCAAAAAATTCTTTTAATTTCGGATTCGAATTCGATAATGCAAGAATTTCTTTATTGAGTGATCCGAGTGCCTTCTCGGTAGATGGGGAGGCAAGATTGGCACGAATAGTCTGCAGGTTTTTCAAGAATTCGCCCTCCTCGACTCCAAGTGCTTTTTCCGTGCGAAGAATTAAGGTCAAAAAATCAAAAAGCAATGTGACATCATTTCGTGCCTTGTCCTCCTTATAGTTAAAATCTTTTCGAATACTATCAGAAATATATTTTTCTACCTCATTCCCTAATTTTGACCAATAAGAAGAAAACAGTGTAGGGTCTGCAAGTAACCCAATATTGTTGTACGCTAGATCCAACTCTCCCTTTAAATTTTTAAACCGAACTTCATCCCAGGAATAAAAACTTTTCTGAATCTGTAAAAGGGGTAAATGGTAAGCATACGAATCATATGATGAACCAGCTTTGTAGGTGAGAAATTCTGGGTATTCACTTCCATAACTTATTAAATTCTTGTAAACCTCGGGGTTTGGAAACGCACTACCCAGTTGATTCAACTTATCTTCGCACATCTTTCTTTGAGCAAGGAATTCCTCTGAGAGTCCACTGAAATAATCCAAATCTAATTTAACATTCGCATCAAATGGACTGGACGCATTTAATTGAATTAACGCAGTCGGTAATCCCGCTAATTTCATCGTTTTGGAATCAATAAAATCACGCCAGATCGGTTCCTTAAAGAAAACCTTTGCCGCATGAGGGGAATCGGGAAGAACAGAATAAGTAAAATATAATTCATTCTCTCCCTCGGATAAAAATTGAAACATACCCTCGCGTAACGAGTCGCTTGAAATGGACAACGCTTTTCGGGTCAGGTCATAATCCTGTCCCAATTCTGAAAGGTCAGAAAGGTTGGCATGTTGGTGAGATAATAGAAATAAATCAATACAACCCCCAACCGAAGAGGCCAGAGGGAATCGAATAAGTTTTCCATTATTTAATGAATTCCAAGCATGATTAGAGCCATATGAAATTTCGATAGATTTCCCCTCTGTTATTTCAAAATCAAAGGAATAACTTTTCCCCGACTTGAAAGATATGTTGGCAATTTTCACAGGATCTAAAGGATGTTGGCTCAGTTTGTATTCATAGCTGAATTCCTCAACAAGAGACTCTTCTTCAAACTGATTTGGGGTAAATAATGTGCCCTTTTTGTAGTCCGTCATCCAGACAACTGGAGTAGTCGAATTCTCGGCCAAATCGCGGAATATAGAAAGTAAAATATCGGCGGCCTCTGAGTCGTTATAAACGAGTGACTTTTTAGAATCATCAATCCTCCATTTCCCATTACTTTCCACTCCTGGGATCCAAAAGAGGAACTTTTTTTCTGAAAGTAACGAATTCGGAGATAAAATAATATCTTCTACCGGTGAACTCGTTTTCTCTTTCGGTAACTCAAAGTCAAGAAAAGTAATCTCCTCACCATCTTCGCTTAAGCGAATATTTAAATCGATTCCCTCTTTTCCTTTTTCTAGAAAGTCGAAAAGGTCTTTTATTTTTGCACTCTCACTTTCCTTGAAAATATAGGCTTTTCTACTGGTACCATTTACTGGTAATAAAATCCTCTTCTGGTCAGGTTGAAAATAAGCCGAACCTTTCCCCTTTACCTGCTCCAAGACCATTGGATTCCCTCTCTGCATGGAAGTTTTGGCAAGATTTGAATCATCAATGCTTTTATCGTTCGGCAATTCAAAAGGTTCGATGTGAACGACCCGCGATCCTTCGAGCCTAAGCGTAAGGGGTGTTTTCTGCCCCGATTGTAAGAGTTTGTTTAACTTTCTGATCCTGTTTGCTTCGTTGCCTTGGGCACGGCGCAGGTCATAGGAAAAAGTTTCGTCTCCCACCACAAAGGATACCAGCCCCCCCTCTTCAGAAATGGCGATTGTTTCCTCCTCATCAAAAGAAATCTTTTGGGCTCGACCACGATCTGCAGGTAAAGGAGCAGTTGAAAGTTCATCAAAAATTACTTCACCATCACTTTTTGTAAGTACTACTTTTAATTCATCCCCCTCCTGAGTTTTCTCCAATATTTCTTCAAAACGGTCAAACTGATCGTCATTAATATTTATTTTCAAGGGCTCATCGGAACCCACATCTAAACTTATCCAGCGAAGGTAAGGGTGCTTTTGGGCAATTTTCAAATACTCAACTTGATCAAATTGAGCAAACGCACCCGGAGCAACAGTAGCCGTATTTGATAAACTATTCCCCTCTTCTGCTTTTGTTACATCCACATTTTCTTCCTTTAGGACAAGTTCACCTTTTTTAAACCAATCTCCAAGATTGTAAGCTAATCCTACAATTAAAGAACCCAGCAGGCACAATGCAGTCGAAATCACAGCTAATTGTAAAAGCCAAGGTCTTTTCTTTTTTTCTTTTTTAGCGGACGCCTCATGAGCCTTTACGGTGGATCCACTCGGAGTTGCGCTTAAATAACCTGAATTCGCTCCCTTAATTTGCTCAACTTGTTTTTGGCTGAGCGGAGATCGGGTATTGGAAGATGTGCCACTTTTAACCCTTTTGGTAGGGGTAGCAGTCGGTCCTTTTCGAGCGACATGGGCAAGAGCTGGGTCCACCTCGTCTGAAATTGAACTTGATGTCCAATTTCGTAAATCAATATAATTTCGCAAGCCTCCTTGCTTCAGTCGTTCTCCTGCCGGTTGTCCTTCAATTCCGAGCCAGGCAAAAGATTTTATATCATCATTCCCCTGCAAGAATGTGGTAAAGGAATAATCCCATGCATCCAAGGATAGCTTCAACAATGCGGAAGACTCGGCAAATAACTGTAATAAATGTTCACTTTTGGCGGGGCTATTTTCTAAGACAATAGGAGTGACCAATCCGGGAGAAACCAGGGACGCCGCATTGCCGGGGTCATTGGTAAAGCTTAACCAATTCTTACAGGGTATCAATCCACTGGATTTATAATCAGTCAGGGTAATTTCTTCCCCTGGAGTCAGAAATCGTGCACCCTCCTCCCACTTATTCTTCCAACCATTCCAATTTAGAAAAATCTCTGCGGGGGATGGACAGGTTGCAATTTCAAAGCCATCCAAGATTAAATGGTGGGCCAGATAGTTGGTGCGGTTAGTGTAATCAAGGCCGGCATCACAAATTTTGCTAAGTACATAAAATTCCTCAGACCCCAAGGTAATTTTTCTAAAGATTGAAATCTCAACACGATTACCGCCCACTTGCTGTCCAAAATCATAAACGCTTAATCTTTCGAGTTCACGGACTAATCGATGCCTTAGGTCCTTGTGCCGTGCGACCGTACAATAACCAGTCCTACCAGGTTCTAGCCCTTGTGGCGTACTGGTAAAGATGAGTTGTTGAGCCATTAAAAGAAACCCAATCTAATTAGCTGCCGGAGACTACGGGCAACAATTCTGGTTCGACATGGTGTAGCACCCACAATGTGGGAACTTCAACCATCACAGGGTCCAGTTTATCGGGATCGGGGGCAATATATTTTTGGCCATCTAATTCAACACGCTCGGGACTGTGCCCAAACGGACTAACAGGAAAATAACGGACATTGCGAGAGAGTGCTTCAGAGTTAGCTACAATCGACGGATGCATGTCCATCATAAACTCCCGTAATATTTCAGAATTTTTCTCCACGATATCCAAGTCTAATTTCTTATCTTTTATCGGCCAAAGAATTCGCTCCCAATCCAATTGGTCGCGCAAAATATCACACTTTCCAATCATCACAGCAACTGGCACATCGATCTTATCTGCAATACTAATATTTTGATTCTGTTTTACCCGAATTTCGAGTTCAGCCATTATCGTGTCTTGCTGGTCTAATCTCTTCCCACTTCCTTCCATAGAAAATTGAGGATCCTCATGGCCTTTAAGGGCACGTCGAAACTCCGGACTTGCAACGGGGTCAAAAAGAAAAAAGATCCCCGAAGAACTGGCGACATGCAAGGTACCTGGGCTCTCTTCATTTGTGATCCCAGGTTCAAAGTGTTCCCCGGCATTATCGTAGAATATAAGCGAACAATCATGACCCGTTCCTCGTGGGTCAGATAGACTAAATATAAAAGGACGGGGTAATGCGACTACACGATCGTGCCTCTGTAGCCGTTCATACATTTCTCCCTCAAGTTGAGTTTTTATAAGCATTGCATCCGCTGAACTACTCCCTGCAAAGAGTCGATTCTTCATCGAATTTAAGATCGCATTACAACTCGGATCCGCGTCTCGAAACGCAATCCCGAACTCTCTAAAAAGTGTTCGTTGCAACTGACGAACCAAAACACTGAGGTAATAAGATTTACCTGCACTTGGAGCCCCCACAATGGAAAAGATGTGGTGAGAAACATCCATAAAACCTGGTGGCAGTTTTCGGTGACAATGGGCACATGCCACATCTGTGGTAGGTAGACCCATGGCATCCATTGCTTGGCCTTTGGAATTAAATTCTGTCGGCACAAAACGAAGCATTGCATCTTCTCCCAATTTTCGGTCCCCCCTGAGGTCTTCATGAACCGCAATACTGAGCACATCGGCCCTGTCAAATTTCAACCAGCAAGTCGGGCAAGTAAATTCACCACGATCGGGATCTATCACGATCTCTTCTTGGTATAAAGCCTCTTCTTCCTCTTCCTCCTCCTCAGGTCTTTGTAAAAATTCAACCAAATGAACGACCCAGAACGGCACATCTAATCCTACCGGCTTGATCGCACATTCAGAGAGATCAGCGCCAAATTCCTGAATCTTTTCTAAAATTTCATACCGACTGCATTGGGCATAATCAGTACCAGTCCGTCCGTTTGCAAGTATCCATTGCCCTTTTTGAATCTGATCCGCCCAAGACTTGGGGTCTTTCCCTGCAAAGACAACCAAAGGATACCCCATAAATTGAAGGGTGCAGACTTCATCATCTTCTACATTAAAAGGTTCTGCAAAAGGACCACCATTTACCAAAAGTCGCTCGTCGCCTTTTTTATTGGGCACAATCCGAAATGCATTACCTGACTTTTTGACCATACAGGCTCCCTCCCAACCTTCCCCACCGGGCACTTGCCAGTCCGCATTACCCATACATCCGACGATGAAAGGGAATTTATCAAGCATACGAAATTGCCCTTCAATGCAATCGTAAATACCAATTGTGCTTTTCTTACCAAGCATAGTTAAAAGGATGTTTTAAAGTCATTGTGTAATACAAATAAAATAATGAAACTAATGCTAGTGATTTTCCGTACTTTATGGCAAAACAATTATATAAATTAGTCTATTTTTGGTTTTGACTAGCTTAATTACCTTTTCTTGCGATTCCGCCCGGATTTCCATCCCTCAGTTCCTCGGGAAGAAATTCATCCGGAAACCCCTGATAACAGACCGGTCTTGCAAAACGCAAAATGGCCCCAGTCCCTACCGAGGTTGACCGACTGTCTGTGGTAGCAGGATAAGGCCCCCCATGGACAATTGATTCGCACACCTCCACTCCAGTCGGAAATTGATTAAATAAGAGTCTGCCTGCTTTCGTTTCCATCCGATCGAGTAAATTTTCATACTCTGACAACATTTCTTTATGACCGAAAAAACTGGCAGTTAATTGCCCCTCTAGCCCATTTGCTACTTTTAGTAAGTCTTCTTTATCCCCATAAGAAACAAGCAGTGTAGCGGGACCAAAGACTTCAGTTGTGAATGAAGGATTTTTCAAAAAACACTCAACACTGATGTTTAAAACAGCTGCATCTGCATCGCAACCGCCATTCCCTACTTCCGATAAGTCGCTTGCAACGAGTACCTGCACTCCCTGCTGTGTTCTCATTTTCTTAATTCCCGTGGAATAGGATTCCCGAATCCCATGGTGTAACATCGCGGACGGTGAATATTCCTTCATTTTTTCAACGTAGGATTCCCGAAATTTTTTCCCAGCTAAATTATCGGGATAAAATACAATTCCAGGATTAGTACAAAATTGTCCCCCGCCGAGAGTCGCTGAAGCATATAAACCATTGGCGACATTCTCCATTTCATCCGACTTCAATT
>JAQXBH010000054.1 GCA_029252505.1 Opitutales bacterium
TGGAAGAACGGTAGTTTTACCGTTCCAGTTCAAGGTGACAGTCAATTTATCCGACTTGATAAATTTCGCCTGAATCGATCGGCCAGCAGTGTCTTTCCACTGCTGAATATCAGTATCGACTTTTTCAGAACCAGCACTCTTTTGAATAAACTTTTTGGCCAAAGCCTTCGACTCATCGCTCAATGAATCGATGGGCAAATCAAAACGTTGTCCATTCCATTCAATGGTAACGCTCGTATTATTACCCTTGATAAATTTCGCCTGTAAGGTCCGGCCATTCAAATCAGTCCACGGATATAGTACAGTTGGCTCTTGGCCTGATAGGGAAACCAGACAGAATAAAAGCAGGAAAGAAATTAGTATATGATAGGAGAATTTCATAATAGTGGAAGTGGTAGGCCTAGGCATAGGAGAAAGTTTTTTACATATATTATCAATAGTAATGTCATGGAAAATTAAATTGTTTCCGAAAACATTACTTATTCGGATTTTCTTGCAATTGGCATTTCGTGTTCAGCGAAAGTGAAATATAAACCGAGCCATAAGCATTGGCTGTATCGATAAGTTATTAAAGGCAAACCAATTGCTCCGCTAAAGCTAAGACCAATCATCCAGTCAGTCGGCACCCATTCCAATAACCAAGCAACCAAAAGCGGAACGATCCAAAGTCCGCAAATTAATCCATAGCTAATCGGAATTCCTCCAATAAAAAACCCGTCTTCTCGGCTATATTCAAGGCCGCAGTTTGAACATTTCTCGTATCGATGGAAAAGAGTTCGTAACACTGCACCTTCATTGCACCGGGGGCAACGATTACGAAGAGTTCTATAAAAATATTCTGTTTTCATCGGGATTCAGTTTTTAATGATGGACTCCACATCTATTCCCAATTGGAAGGTTGAGTTTGTTTCAAATTGTTCGTACACAGAGCGGAATTTTAAGTGACCTTGAATCCTATATTTAAATCTGTAAATAGCAGAGCAAAAGTAAAAAATTTCTTCCTAAATAAAAACTTATCTTATGTTATAAACTGGGGGTTCCCAATTTTTAGGTAATTTCCCCTGCGGGCGAACCCCTAAAGAACCCTTTGGAATGGGGCGATCTTTTACTTGTAAAATCGGGAGATCATCTGGAAGGTGCTTGATTCGCATTTCTTTAAATTCAACAGTCATCGGGGGTCCTTTGTGTACCTGCATCGCCAAAACTCCTTCCATCGTCCTACCCTCTTTATGCAAATCAACTAAATCTGCAGTGGGATGAGCGTCTATCCAGTGTCGATGACGGTTACCTTCCACCAATACTCGATACTCATGCCACTCACCGGGCTTGAATTCCTTAACTGCAAAATTACCAACAACCCAAGGCAGTCCGTCATGATCCACGATTACTTTTTCTCCTGTGTGTGAGAGAATTCGCCTTCCTCTCTCTTCGTACAGCATTCCACTGTATTTTGATTGATTGGCGACCACATCGCATTGGTAACCAGTCACCACATCCAACCCGATATCAGCTCGGGAAGTTCCCCGGTATTGGATACCACTATTTCCTCCTTCAGTGACCCTCACCTTTACACGAAGATCAAAATTTCGGACCGTGGCCGCTTTCCATGTTATAAATCGATTCATCTTCAATGTGCCATCCGTTTTACCGATCAACACACCATCCTTCTTCGACCAATATTTCGAATCCCCCGACCAGTTACGAATTCGATTTCCGGGTACAATCAGACTGGCAAAACCATCCGTACCCGGTCGGTTCGCCACCTTGGCCGCAGAAACTGGATGTGGGTCTGTCGATTTGGAAAGAGGTTGCTTCATAGGAGATAAAGGGCCTCCCAATTCGTTAACTCGTTGATCAGTCAATCCCCTCATTTGCTTCAGAGTATTTGAATACTGGGGGTTACTTGCCAAATTAGTCAATTCATCAGGATCACTTTTTAAATCATGCAGAAATTCGTAATTCTTTTCATCCACATAGCGTACATACTTAAAACGGTTACCACGCATTCCTTCGAATGCAGGTATTCGGTGACGTACTGCAAAGTGTTCGTGAAATGTATATTTACGCCAAGGGGATGATTTTGAATCTGAAATTAGTTTTGATAAAGTTTTGCCCTGATATCTTTTGGGAATTTCTACTCCTGCCCACGAAAGAAAAGTCGAAGGAAGATCTAGATTCAGAACAGATTCCTGACGAACCTGACCACGAGACTTTCCTTTTACCCGTGGATCATAAACTACCATCGGAACACGGAGTGATTCTTCATAGTGTGACCATTTACCGGCAAATCCGCGATTTCCCATGTGATATCCATTATCTG
>JAQXBH010000153.1 GCA_029252505.1 Opitutales bacterium
ATATTGGAAAAACACCAACTGGCGCAGTGAATGGGAACAAACCCTTTTCCCGATCGAACAAAGGATAATAAGTTCTTCCATTGCACTGAGGAGAGCTTAGGATGGTTGGCATAAAGAAGCAGTGCATCGAACTGATTTAAATAGTCAGCATTGTCTAATGCCTGGTTCACACTGGTGACATAATCAAAATAGATCGCATCCCGCCCAAGAGACTTGGACAATATAGGGTAATACTCATTGGAATTATGAAGCTTGGATTCATGCCCCAGAAAGAGTACCCGAACTGGCTCGGCAACAGCATTTCCTGTACACAGAGAAAACCATACAAGAATAAAGGACAAAAGCCTGAGGTTCATAAGGTAGGAATAAGGATTGAGATAGGGGTATAAATTGAAACGGTGTTAATAATATCATAATTATAATTCAAACAATAGATTGACTTCGTCATTTTTTATTAAAAGTTAGACATATCAAAACTCTCAAAAAACTAGCTATCCCCAAAGATTTCTTACAAGAAATCGATCCAAATCATAATTTCTTTGCTATGCTGGGAGAAATAAAGGGTGTTTCTTTTTTTGTTAAAGATAAAGACTTTCGTTTAATCTTCGCCAATCCTTTCTTCTACAGGAGACTGGGTCTAAAGTCCCAAAAAGAGTTACTAGGAAAAGATGATTTTCAACTTTTTCCGGAACCTCTGGCCAAGAAGTTCAGGAAAGACGATAAAACTGTACTGCGTGAAAAAAAACCTAAATTAGGATTAGTTGAATTATTTCTTAACCAGCAAGGCACTCCGGCATGGTATATTACCAATAAATTTCCCATTTTTGACAGGCAAAAAAAGGGTATTGGAATTATGGGAACAGTTCAGAAATATGAAAAAATTCCAGTTAATCAAGCTCGGGATAGAGAGATGGAAATGGTAATTGAAGAACTGCAAGAGAGTAATGAAGGGACTCCCAGTATCGCCATGATAGCTGATAAACACGGCATCTCACACCGCCAACTGAATCGGAGATTTAAAGAAGTAACCGGACTTACCCCTCAACAATTTTCAGTTCAGATTCGCATTGAAAAAGCCTGTAAATCGCTCAAGGAATCGAACCGAAGTCTAACCGACATTGGATACGAGTTAGGGTTTTGCGATCAAAGTGCATTTACTGCACAATTTCGTAAAAGGATGAGTATGACCCCTAGGCAGTATCGTAAGCAATACAGTTAAAAATCCTTACTTTTTCTTGGTCTCCCCATTCTTCCAAATCTTAATATCGTTTGTATCATTTTTTGATTTCGGTCCTTTGGTACTTCTTCCCCGCTTGATATCTTTTTCTAGCAGTGCGAGTAGCGAAGCAACCATTTCAGGTTTTTCCTTGTAGAGGTTCTTTTTTTCACCCAGATCAGTCGACATGTTATAGAGTTGGCCAACTGAAGACCCGGCAGGTGCCTGCCTTTCGTTGGGAGATGTCCATCCTCCGGATGCCTTCGCCAGTAAGAGTTTCCATGGACCCTGACGGTATGCAAAGTGACCGCTTATGGAATGATGGATCACACCCTTTCGGGACGATACAATCTTCTTTCCATTTAATGCAGGGAGAAAACTTACACTATCTTCCGCACTATTTTGAGGTAATTTTTGTCCCAACATATCGGACATCGTAGCAAACAGATCAGTAAGGCAGATTAATTGTTCCGATTTCGTACCCGGCTTCACTTTACCAGGCCACTTGACTATAAACGGAATACGGTGACCTCCATCCCACAGATCCGCTTTGGAACCTCGTAAATCGGCACTCACGACATGCCCCTTTTCAGCTAATTTCTTAATTCCAGCTGCCTTGGAGCAGCCATTATCGCTCGTGAATATAATCATAGTATTCTGATCCGCCTTGATTCGTGTAAGTGCAGATTGTATCTCACCCACCACATTTTCAGTCTGCATGACAAAATCTCCGTATGAACCCAAGCCACTCTTTCCTTCCCATTCCGGAGTCGGTACAATAGGGGTATGAGGAGAACCTAGGGGCACATAAAGGAAGAATGGCTTCTTTGAATCTTTTCGTGACTCAATATATTCAACGGATTTCCGAGTTAAACGGGGAAGCATATTAATGACTGGGTCATGAGCTATGACCTTATTTCCCTCGATGACGGCTTCCATATTACGGGCATGATGGAATCCATGAAAATAATCAAAGCCCCGATGAATAGGCCCGTCCGGAATCGTAGCCCCAACGGGTGGGCTTTTGTATTTCGCCCGGGAATATTCTTCTCCGTTTTGAGGATCCAAATATTTAAAATTGAGATGCCACTTTCCAATGATTGCAGTTTCATATCCATTCTTTTTCAAAAAACCGGACACAGTGGGACGATTCTTTGCAATCAAACAGGGAGCAAAACCCTGAACAACTCCAGATTGAAGCTTTGTACGCCAACTGTAACGCCCTGTCAAAACTCCGTAACGGGTCGGAGTGCATACGGAGGATCCTGAATGAGCGTCCGTAAAAACCAGCCCCTGAGAGGCAAGCTTGTCGACATGAGGAGTGTTTATTTTGCCTTTATCCGGGTTCAAACATTTTATGTCACCGTATCCAAGATCGTCGCATATAATGTAAATTATGTTCGGCTTTTCGGCCCAGAGGTTTGGGAGTATCGAAAAGAGTAAGAGTAAGAATAATTTTTCATGCATAACCTTAGTACTTCTAGAGAGTGAACTGGTAGGCAAATTCAAAATTAGGTTGAATGTAAATTAAGCCCTAGGAGAAAGCTTGAGGCTTGCGAACAATTAAGAGGATGTTTTAGTTAACTATTTTACTTCAATCACATGCGACATCTTTCCATAAGCTCAAAACTATTTTCAAACAATCGCAAGAAGCTTAGTGCTAGATTACCTGGCAAGGCATTATCGGTAGCCAACGCGAACGATGTACTGCCCACAAATGCGGACGGTTCGTTACCCCTTCATCCCAATTCCGACCTCTTTTATCTTTCGGGTATCGAACAGGAAGAAAGTCTTTTGGTTCTATTTCCAAACGCCGCAAATCCTAAGCACCGAGAAATTTTATTTGTGCGGGAACCCAACGAACATTTAAAGATTTGGGAAGGATACAAGCATAGCAAAGAAGATGCTCAAAAGATTTCAGGTATTCAAACTGTTTACTGGACCACGGACTTCGAAAATATTTTTCAACTTCTCGCGGCGGAGGCAGAAGTTTTTTATCTCAACGATAACGAGCATAGTCGTGCCAGCAATGAAGTGGAAACACGCGATCAACGATTTAATGAAAAGATTTGCTCCGATTACCCTCTTCATAAAATAGAGAGATTGGCTCCGCACCTCCATGAATTGCGCTTTTGTAAAAGTGCGGAAGAAATAAAATTAATCAAACAGGCAATCGATGTAACCTCCCGTGGTTTCCGTAAAGTACTGCGTATGGTAAAGCCAGGAGTTTCGGAATACGAAATTGAAGCGGAATGGGCCAAAGAATTCATTCGTCGAAGAAGCAAATTTGCCTACACCCCAATTGTGGCATCGGGAGAGAACGCCTGCGTACTTCATTATTTACAAAATGATCAAACCTGCAAAAAGGGACAACTTCTCTTGATGGATGTAGGTGCCTGCTATGCAAATTACAACGCCGACCTTACCCGAACGATTCCAGTAAGCGGAAAATTTTCCCGCCGCCAAAAGCAGGTTTATAGTGCTGTCCTGAGAGTTCTCCGGCAAAGTATAGAAAATGCGACGGTTGGAAAGTCTCTGAAGGAATGGCAAAATGATTCTCATGATATGATGACGGAAGAAATGCTTCGCCTGAAATTGATCACTCAGGCAGAAGTTAAAAAGCAGGACCCCGATCAGCCCGCCTGTCGGAAATATTACATGCATGGATTAGGTCATTCAATGGGGCTCGATGTACACGATGTATGCAACGGACAATATGAATTTAAAGAAAACTCCGTTTTCACCGTTGAACCCGGAATCTACCTACCCGAAGAAGGATTCGGTATCCGCTTAGAGGATGACATTCAAATCACCAAGAACGGCCCCGTCAACCTGATGTCAAAGATCCCGATTGAAGCCGGAGAGATCGAGGAGATAATGAACCGTTAGGGTTGTTCCCGAGAACAGTAAGTCTGTTGGTTTATAGAGAAACTTTGGGAACCTGTGCCATCTCAGGATCAGAAAGAAGGCTAAGTTTTTTCCCTGCTCGAAAGCGAAACCATTTGGCAACCAAAACATCTGGAAAGGTAAGCAAACGGTCCTGAAGTGCAAGCAGGCTGTCGTTATAAAATTCGCGGGCTAAAGCAATCCGGTCTTCAGTGTCGAGCAATTCCTTCATAAAAGAAGCATAATTTTGATCCGCACTCAAATCAGGGTAATTTTCTGACAAAACAAATAAACCACGAACCAAACCTGCTCCTTGATTGATTTTTTCAGCCACCTCACCAGCTTCACGACTCGTTCCGCTCGCCCCCGAAGAACGAAAGGAAGCAACAAGTTCCTGTACTTCAGTTTCGTATGACGCGATTCCCTTTACACATTTTAGCAAGCGGGGAATCAAGTCGTGACGACGCTTCAATTGAATTTCAATGAGACCCATTGCATGGATGAGACGATTACGCACCCGGATCAAACCATTATACAATATCGTGAGATAAAAAAGACTAGCAACGGCAAGAAAGACCAGACCCGACAAAAAGATCCAACCAGGGTTCTCAAGCATGGCTTCTTGGGGTTCAACTCCAGTCTCCACAGAAATCGCGACTACGGGAACAACTAAAGCAGCTACGAAGGAAAAGAGAATAATAATAAAGGCCCAAACATTCTTCGAACGGATAATCTGGGACTCGGACTTGTTCGAAATGAAATAATACTGGGCCTCCTTGCTTTGGGCAATCATTGGCTTAGCAACCTCTTGTCTCAATTTGGCCGGACCAAGAATGTAAAGTTCGTCATTGGGAGTCAGAGAGCGCTCTGAAAACCTTCTCCGATGGGTTGAATTCGCAATCGCTCGGTCAGGGCCCTTCCCGTAGTAGAGAGGATCTGTCGGACTGCAACTGAAAGACATAGTGGAAGGAGCATCAACCTTGGCACCTTCCGGTTCGATGAGTAACTCACCCGTTTCATCCTTGAGAAAGAATGATTGAAAATCCCCTCCTGAATCAACCTTACGCCATCCCCTTTTGGTACGGGTCTTTCGATTCCCATCCTTGTCCTTGTAGCGTTCCGTTTTCTTCCAATGCTCGGAAATACTCCATTCATACCATACACTCGGCTTCTCGGTAAGGTAAGTTTGCAACGGGGCATCCGACTTGACTGATCCTTTAACCTCATTTAATCCGAAAAACACTCCCTTTATCTTGGAAGTGGGAACATCCTCAACAGTCCGCTTGAACAGGACGACCGATCGCCACCAAAAGAGAGAAGCGAGAGAAATAAAAATAGGAATCAAAACAAATGTCATGGGATTACTTAATAACAAGAAATCATTTTAGAAGATGCAAGCCTTTGAAAAGCAAAAGGCATATCTAGAATATCTTTTTTTATGAATTACCAAGTGACTTCTTGACCAAATTTAAAGCAAAAATTATGGTAAGAAACCATAAAAATAAGTAGCTCTTACCCTAGATGCATAATCAAATAGATTTTAGCTCCAACCGCATACCTAAATGAAAAAAATTACTTTATCCACACTTTCCACTATCTCATTACTACTTGGGCTCATTGCAGTTGCAAAAAAACCAAATGTAATCGTCATCATGGCAGATGACTTGGGCTATGGAGACCTTGGATGCTATGGGGCGAAGCCAAAGAACCTGAAAACTCCGAATATCGATAAGCTTGCCAAGCAAGGATTAAAGTTCACCGGTGGGTACTGCTCGGCTTCGACCTGTACCCCTACCCGTTATTCCTTTCTTACCGGAACCTATGCCTTTCGTGGGAAGAATACCGGGATTGCTCCCCCCAGTTCTCCTCTCATCATCCCGGAAGACACCTACACCCTGCCCGATATGTTGAAGCAGGCGGGATATAAAACCGCGGTTATCGGCAAGTGGCACCTTGGACTGGGAAGTCCGGGTGTGGGACCCCAATGGAACGAACAACTTAAACCAGGTCCTCGTGAAATTGGATTTGATTATAATTTTCTACTCCCCACCACTAACGACCGTGTGCCCCAGGTATATGTTGAAAACCATCGGGTCCTTAATCTGGACCCCAAAGATCCTTTATGGGTGGGAATGAAAAAGCCGGGCGACGACCATCCTACTGGAGTAACGCATCGGGACACCCTGAAAATGGATTGGACGCATGGACACAACCACACCATTCACAATGGCATCAGCCGGATCGGGTATTACACCGGTGGGCATGCTGCCCGCTTCCGCGATGAAGACTTGGCAGACAAGTGGATTGAAAAATCAAAGGAATGGATTGGGAAAAATAAGGACCAACCGTTTTTTCTCTTCTTTGCTTCCCATGATCTACATGTGCCAAGAATTCCCCATGAACGCTTTCGCGGAAAATCCGGTATGAGCTACCGCGGAGATGTAATCGTGCAACTCGACTGGTGCGTGGGAGAAATCGTGAAATATCTTAAAAAAGAAGGGCTCGAAAAAGATACAATGATCGTATTCTGTTCGGATAATGGACCGGTTGGGGATGACGGCTACGCAGATGAGGCTCTTGAAAAAATGGGGGATCATAAAGCGGCGGGTCAATACTCCGGTGGAAAATACAGCATTTTTGAAGGAGGAACCCGTACCCCGTTTATTACTTACTGGCCGGGAACGATCAAACCAGGGGTTTCAGATAAAGTAGTCTGCACCATTGATTTTGCTGGAAGTTTGGCCAACCACCTTGGAGTTAAACTACCCCAAGATGCCTGCTTAGACAGTTTGAATGTAATGGATGCCATGCTTGGCAAAAAGAAAGCGAAAGGACGCCCCCATCTAATCCAGCAAGACAATGGACGAGGGAATAATTATGGCTATCGCGTAGGAAACTGGAAACTGCAAAGACACGACTCCAAAAAAACGAATAATTATCAGGTAAATAAATTGCTGGGTGGACAGCGTGGAAAGAAAGTTCCGCAGTTTGCACTTTTCGACCTTTCCCAAGATCCAGCCGAGAAAAGTGACCTCTCTTCAAAGCATCCACAAATACTGGCAAAAATGAAAGCGGAACTACAAAAATTCCTCGACGACGGACGTAGCCGTTAAATTTTTCGTTAAAAGTTTTAGTATTGGGGAGATGATTATTTGTTCATTCAATTATAATTAACAAAAAAATGAAAAGATTCCTTACTTCTACTCTTCTATTACTTTCACCAATTTACTCTACCCTTGCGGAGAGAATTTTGATCGAGACCGAATCATTTACCAATCACGGCGGATGGAAACTCGATACACAATTTATTCGCGAAATGGGCTCGCCCTATCTCTTAGCCCATGGGTTGGGAACGCCAGTTGCTGATGCAACCACCCTAATTGAGGTAGAAAAGGGTGGAAGTTATCAATTGTTTGCCAGAACCAAGGACTGGGTGGCCCGTTGGGGAGCGAAGGGACAACCCGGTCGTTTTCAGATTATTATTAACGGCACACCTGTAAAAACCACCTTCGGTACCAAGGGAGCGGAATGGGATTGGCAAGGAGGGGGACAAGTTACACTTAAGAAAGGTAAAAACACTTTGGCCCTTCGCGACCAGACTGGATTCAACGGTCGGTGCGATGCGATCTACCTAACCACTGTCAAGGAAGTCCCGCCCAATGATTCCAAAATTCTTGCCAACTGGCGACGTGAGCTTTTGGGCATCACTGAAAAACCTCTCGAGAAAAAATACGACTTGGTTGTCATTGGTGGAGGTTACTCGGGAATGGGAGCAGCCATTTCAGGAGCCCGCATGGGCTGCAAGGTGGCACTTATCCAGGACCGTCCCGTTCTCGGAGGAAACGGATCCAGCGAGGTAAGGGTCTGGGCAAAAGGAAATATTCGCCGTGGGAAATACCCCCGCATTGGAGAAATCATCGAAGAGATATGCGACCATGCAAAAAAATCTCCAGGCACCTATGAGGAATTCGAGGACGCCAAAAAAGAAACGATCGTTCGTGCGGAGAAAAATATCGATCTGCAACTTTATCACCACGCCTTTCAGGTTGAAAAAACTGGAGACAAAATATCAGCCGTCCATGCTTTTGATGTAAGAACTGGACAAGTTACCCGTTTTTCGGGACCACTCTTTGTCGATGCGACCGGACATGGAACGATTGGATTTCTCGCCGGGGCTGACAACACAATGACACCCAAGGAAAGAATGGGAATGAGTAACATGTGGGTTTGGGCAAACGATGAAAAAGAAGTAACTTATCCCAAGACTCCCTGGGCCTTAGATTTGAACATGGCGGATTTCCCATACCCTCGGAGATTTCATGGAGAATGGTTTTGGGAAAGCGGATATGACAAAGATCCACTTGGAGACGCAGAAGCTATTCGGGACTGGAATCTGCGAGCTGTTTTCGGGGCATTCAATGCAATGAAAAACCGTGATGGTGCGAAAGAGCACAAAAATTCCAAGCTTACTTGGGTTGCCTATGTCGGTGGACCCCGCGAATCCCGCCGTCTTCTCGGAGATGTCTTACTCACAGAGGAGGATATCGTTACCAAGCGCGAATTCCCTGACGGATGCGTGCCCAGCACCTGGAGTATCGACCTTCACTATCCCAAGAAACAATATGCCAAAAAATTTCCGGATAACCCTTTCATTTCCTATGCGGTGCATGGGAAGGGAGTCGATCGCAGTTACGGTTACCCCGTGCCCTACCGTTGCTTTTACTCGCGAAACATTGAAAACCTCTTCATGGCTGGTAGATGCATCAGTGTAACCCACGAAGCACTCGGTACGGTTCGAGTGATGAAAACCTGTGGAATGATGGGGGAAGTGGTCGGACGGGCCGCATCCATTTGTATTCAGAAGGATTGTCTGCCTCGCGATGTTTATGAATCTCATCTCGATGATCTGATTGAACTGATCAACCTTCCTGGAAAGGCATTTCGTCCGACAGTAAATGATAAGATTCTCATTCCAGATGATGCAATGCAACTTGCCGGACGATATGGAGCACCCAATGGGCTGGACCCGAAGAAATTCCTCGGAGTCGTCGATGACAGCCAAGCTATTTTTGAAGGGAAATGGATGAAAGGCCAAGGGCTGAAACCTTATTTTTCATTTGGGTATCAATACTCCAGTGATACGGCAAGCACCGCCACTTTCACTTTGGAAGCACCAAAAGCGGGGTACTACGATGTGCGCATTTGCTACCAACCTCATCCCAACCGAGGGAAATCCGTTCCCGTCGAACTGACCACGGGTGATAAAACCGTCAAAGTGATCTCCACTGTCAACATGACCCAAAAACCAGGTTTTGAAAACGGCTTTCATTCGGTGGGAAAACTCACCCTAAGAAAAGGGCAAAAGGTAATCGTTCTCCTTGCCGCCAAGGGAGCTCAGGGAAATGTTCATGTGGACGCCGCTCAACTTGTTCCGGTTGATTAATTATTCTCGTACCAGTGGACCGGATTAAGGCCAGACTGCGTCACTTCACCCGGTTTCTAGCACTGGCGACGATTGTCTGGCTTATCCATCAATCTCATCAGGATTTCCTGGATCGGTTACAAATTGAGGGAAACCCAATTGATATTTTTGAACTTAAGGATTCCTTTCCAGGTGGAGTTTCGCTAACCCCTTCCACCCATGATCCCGAATACTATACATTACTCAATAAAAACGAAGAAGAGATCATACGGGTAACCCAAACCTCGCCGAAAGGAGATTCCGCGATTGGTTTCTCCGGTTCCACTAATCTGCTTGTCGGTTTTGGGATGGAAGATCAGGTAAATCACATATCAATACGATCAAGCGGAGATACCATTGAACATGTGGATGCCATTCTCAATGAGCCGAAATTTTTCACTCAGTTTAAAGGTAAAACAAAGGCACAACTTGCAAAAATGGAATCGATTGAAGCAGTATCCGGTGCCACCCTGACGAGCCTCGCCATAGCAGACGCACTTGCCCTTCGCTTTGGGGGTGAAAAGAAAGCCAGTCGCTTCCCACAGTCTATTGAAGTGGAAGAAGTCGGCAGATACTTTCCCGGTTGTGTCCAACTTACAGCTTCAAAGTCACATCCCTCCTTACTGGATGTAATTGATCAAAACGGAACCACTCTTGGGCAGGTCGGAAGAACATCACCCCATGCTGACCAAATAATCGGTTACCAGGGCCCGATTGACACTCTGATTATCTTGGAAAATAATCGGACGCTCAAGAACCTCGTCATTCGATCCAGCTTTGAAAATGAACCGTATGCCGATTATCCAAATGATGACGCCTATTTCTCCTCCCTTTTTCAAGGACGCTCCCTTTCAGAGCTCGCCGATATGAATTTAACCGAAGAAGAAGTCGAGGGAGTCTCCGGAGCAACAATGACCAGTATGGCCATGGCGGAAGGAATTATAAAAACAGCACAGTCCTGGGAAATGGAATTGAACAGAAAGGACATTTCCAAAACTTCTTTTCTGTGGAAAGCACGGGACACCGGATCCCTAGCAGTAATTATGCTTGCCGGATTTGTTGCCTTCACGAAGCGTGGGAAAACCAAGTTTTTCCGCCGATCTCTTCAGGTTTTATTGGTGTGCTATCTTGGATTAGTGAACGGGGACATCCTTTCCCAGGCTCTCTTTGCAGGATGGGCACAAAATGGAATTCCATGGGAACGGGCACCCATACTGGCCCTACTTACAATCGCGGCGCTGATTGTCCCCATGGCAACTGGAAAATCATTTTATTGCCACCAACTCTGTCCTCATGGGGCTGCCCAACAAGGAATGAGGAAATTACGGAAAAACCCGATTCAAATTCCCAAAAAAATGGCGAAGGCGATGGAAACAATTCCATTCCTACTGCTCGCCTTTGTTGTTTTTGTCGCTCTTACTGAATTTGATTTCCCTCTCGCCAACCTGGAACCCTTTGATGGATATGTCTGGGAAGTGGCAGGAGGAATTGCCATTGCCATTTTACTGATTGGACTGGTCGCATCCGCTTTCGTACCGATGGCTTACTGCCGCTACGGATGCCCAACGGGGGCGATGCTCAAACTTTTCGAATTTGGTAAAAACGACCGAGGATGGAATCGAAGGGATTATCTAAGCTTTACTTTATTAGGATTCGCAGTTCTCCTTTATTTCTTCTCTTGAAAAGAATCCTTGCCATAGTTTTAACCCTTCTCATCTGCCTATCCGGATGTACGGGACCAACCCATCCAGCTGAACCTTCACTTACCGAACTCAATGGGCAATCCCTTGGGACTACATGGACGGTAAAAGTGCTCAACTCAACGGATATAGACTTAGAAGAATTACGAACTGACATCATCCGAAAACTGGAAGAGTGCGATAAAATCTTTTCCCACTGGCGACCCGATGCAGAGCTTTATCAATTCAATTCCGCCCTTACCACCACTCCCATTTCCATTCATCCCCAATTGGTCGATCTCCTAAAACATTCCAAATGGATACACCAGCAAAGTGGAGGTGCCTTCGACCCTACACTTGCCCCAATCGTAAACCTGTGGGGATTCGGACCAGTGGGTCAAACCCGTTCCACCATCCCGACCCAAAAGCAAATTGACGAGACTCTTTCATTAACTGGAATGCAACATATTGAACTTCTACCCAAAGGATTAGTCCGAAAAAACTTCCCTTCTCTACAACTTGATTTCTCAGGATCTGCTAAAGGAGAAATTATTGATCAAGTTTGTATCCTTCTCCAAGGGTGGAATTTTAATAATTTCCTCGTTGAAATTGGGGGAGAAGTAAGAGCCTATGGTAAAGGAAGAAAAGGGAAAGGCTGGACTGTCGGCTTAGAAAATGGAGGGGCGGGCAAAGATTCATTGATACCCGTTAACCTTCGAAATTATGCAGTGGCGACATCCGGAACATATCAACTCAACAAACCAAACCCAGATGCCAATCGAAGTGCGTCCCATTTACTGGACCCACGGACTGGCCGTCCCGTTGATCACGAACTTATTGCCGTCAATGCCTTCGCTCCCACCGCTCGGGATGCGGATGCCTGGGCCACCGCTCTTATGATTTTGGGTCCGGAAGAGGGTATGAAAAAAGCAGAGGAGTTGGATATGGTTACCCGTTTTTGCTCGAATCAAAATGGGCGAATTAAAATAAGCCTTAGCACGGCATACCAAAGACTATATTAACTCTTTAGTCCTTGAACTTCATAACAAACCCTTTTCGCTAATCAACAACTCCCCTCTTAATTCTAATCATTTTTTAAGATTATTTAGTCGCTTTACTAAAATAGGAATACCTCCCACAAAATGAAATTATATATTTTCGCTCCCCTGTTCCTATCAATAATTTTCATCAATTTCTCTTTTGCTGAACAACCTAATGTTATCTTAGTCATGACAGATGACCAGGGTTACGGAGATTTGAGCTGTCATGGAAATCCAGTCCTTAAAACGCCAAACCTCGATCGCCTACATTCTGAATCTATCCGGCTCACCAATTACCATGTGAGCCCTTTTTGCACACCTACAAGAGCCGCTTTAATGACCGGTCGATACCCAGCTCGAACTGGTGCTTATCGTACATCAAGTGGTCGGAGCAATTTACACCACGATGAAATAACAATGGCTACCTACTTTGCTAATGCCGGATACAAGACTGGACTGATCGCAAAATGGCACCTCGGTGACAATGCTCCCTGCCGCCCACAAGACCGTGGTTTTCAGGATGTTGTTTGGCATAAAGGGGGAGGTGTCGGGCAAGCACCAGATTTTTGGGGTAACAGTCAATTCAATGACATCTATGAGCGTAATGGAAAATATGAGAAGTTCACAGGGTATGCAACCGATGTTTGGTTCAACGAATCCATTGCTTTCATTGAGAAAAATCAAAAGAATCCTTTTTTTCTCTACCTAGCTACAAATGCTCCGCACTCTCCTTACATAGTACCCGAAAAATGGGCCAATCCCTACCGTAAAAAAGTAACCTGGAAACACGGTGCTGAATTTTATGGAATGATTGCTAACCTTGATCACAATATTGGATTACTAAGAAAAAAGCTGAACGAACTTAGTATAGCAGAAAACACAATTTTTATCTTCACAACCGACAATGGAACTGCCAAAGGAAACGGGGGCCAAGGCGGAGACGTAAATGGATATCGCGGATTCAACGCTGGCATGCGCGGGCAAAAATCAACGATTTTTGAAGGTGGTCATAGAGTTCCCTTCTTTATTCACTGGCCAGACGGTGGTTTAACTGGTGGGCAAGACCGGAATAACCTGACCGCTCACCTAGATGTATTGCCCACATTGGCAGAACTTTGTGGACTTAAACTTTCAGCTAAACGGAAACTGGACGGGAAATCGTTTACAAACTATCTTCGCAATCCTCTAGAAAAACCGCACCGCAAACACTTAGTCATTCAAATGCATGGCGGTGCACGATTTGTGAAAAAAGAAAGCCCGTGGTTTATGTCCTGCGTACTAGAGGGCGATTGGAGATTACTCGAAGGTGAAAAACTTTATGATGTTTCAAATGATCTAATGCAGCGCCAAGATATTGCGAAGAAATACCCTCAAGTGGTGGAAAGGCTGCGCGGGTTGTATGAAAAATTTTGGGAATCCATCTCAGTGCGAATGACCCCAGTCTGCCTGGATCTTGGCAATCCTGAAGAAAACCCCACGCTTTTGTGCTCACAGGATTGGAGATTGGAAACCGGCAACCCTCCATGGAATTTCAGCGAGATAAATCAGTACAAAAAAATTACAGGACCGTGGCATGTGAATGTGAAAGAATCGGGCAAATATCGTTTCACGCTGCGTCAATTTCCTACAGTTGCCAAGAAACCATTACGTGCCGTTCGTGCGAAAATTCAGATTGCAGACAAAGAAATATCAAAGCCAATTCCCACAGGAGCTAATGATATTGAATTTGAACTTTCGTTGAAGCCTGGTAAGACTACGCTGACAACTTTCCTCTACACAAAAGACAATCAAGTCGGTGGTGCATACTTCACAGAGGTTAAATATTTGAAATAATCGTAATGATAAACATTAAAAACCTTCTAATCATAGTATATCTAGTGTTTGGAGTTCAAACCATTGCTCTTACGGAGCCTTCACCAAAGCGGGTTACAATTCAATCTAAATTTTTTGAAATTCGTCCTAAAGGAGATCCAGACATCCTTTCTGCACCCAGTATCATAACCCCTTTGGGTCAGGAAGCGAGTATCTGTATTACCAAGGAAAAAAGATCAGAGGGAGTCGATAAAAAACTCCAGGATGGGGTTCGTGTAAAATTTCTAGTTTTGGAGACTCCCAATGGACTTTTGATTCAAGGTTACTCTTTTGTGGGAATCCATGATCCGGATAAACTTGATCAAGAAGTTGAGATTTTAGGATTATTTGAAGACAGACCTTTTGGATCAGATCAAAACATTGCGGATGACTGGGTAAACAAAATCCAACTAAGTGGTACTTTTCGAATTCGGGGTAAAGCCTATGCCTCCCTATCCACTCCCGACGGAAACTTTTGGGTGGAAGAAGGAAAATTCGCTTCTGGATACAAACTTATCAAATTGGACTTATCCAAGTCGCAACCGTCTGCACTCATCGCAAAAGGAGAAAAGAAAGCTTGGGTCGGCCTTCGACTGGGAGATTCATCAAATCAAATGGATATGACCCGGTCATTCAAGGATGGTGGAGTGCTATTCATAAAAGAAGTACAATCTGGTGAAAAGTTTTCTTTACCGATGGAAACACCCAACGGAGAAAAGCTTACATTGGAAATGGTTGCTACTTTGAATTAGAAACATTCTCCCCTGCCTTTAATTCCTTGCCAAAGGG
>JAQXBH010000171.1 GCA_029252505.1 Opitutales bacterium
GACAATAGCAAATTTTGGATGTATCACTTAAAACTCGGTTGGGTTTATCTATCTTCCACCACACCATCTGATATTTGGCTCTTCCAGCAATCTGCGAGTGCATGGCTATGGACAAAAAAGTCATCCTTCCCCTATCTCTACAATCAAACTGAAAAGACCTGGTATTACCTTCTCGAATCTGGGGAAATGATTAAATGGAATGGAAGTAAATGGAACCAAGACTACTAAGTTCTATAACTACTTACGAAAGTAAATGAAGTGAGATTTACACAATCCACACTATTAACAAAAAGCTTTTACCTTTTTTTTCTCTTCTGCCTTCTAACGATTTCGATGTCGGCAAACATTCATAGGTTCTCGGAGTTTAAAAATTTCAATACTACTTACTATAATAGCGAGACAGGGAAACCAGCATTGAGCTTTTACTTTAAGGAAATTTCTAAGGAATCTCCCAAGATCGGATTTTTCAAATTTTCGATTCCGTTTTTCTATGTGGAAAACCTTGTTGTAAAAATAGAAATGGAAAATGTGAAAAGCGATAGCCTAGTAAAAGACATCAAGGAATATCATAAAAAACAGGCGATTCGTTTTTTGCAGGCAAGAAATGTAAAAGTTCAATTTAATTTTAAAGGAGAAAATGATCTTTTTATTTCTGCAAACTCCATGAAATTAAGAAATAATGGAAGTTATTATTTTGGGGGAAATGTAAAAATTAAAATTAACAATAAAATCTCTGAATTCTCTTCCTTGTCACTTATTTTTTCAAAAGGAAATGATTTATATTCTTTAATAAAAGAGGATGAACAAACCGTACTTAAAATATTTGAATCTTCCCATTCCATTCAATCTGAAGTACTTTCTAAACCATGAAAAGTTCCTTTGAATTAGCCATGGAAAGAATGGGGGGTGAGAACTCCGCTTTATCCGATGATCAGAAAAAAATTATTGCTGAGATTGACTCCAAGTACAAAGCAAAGATAGCAGAAAGGAAAATCTTTCTCGAGAAGAACATATCGGAAGCACTGCAAAAAGGTCAGCAAGAAGAGGTAGACACCCTTCGCAAGCAGGTCGCAGAAGAAATTACCTCGCTTGAAAACAAAGCCGAAAATGAAAAGGAAAAAATTCACGAGCAAAATTAATTCGCTCAGCTTACAGGTCGTTTATTAGCTAGACTGTTTTCGCTTTACGATATGATATAATGTAGAGCATTGCCAACGGCACTCCATAATCACCCCAACGCTCAATCCATTCGAAAATATTGACAACCCCCATCCCTGTAACGGTATCGGCGGGAACATATAGAAACTCAGTAAAAATCTTCCATCCCAAGGCAAGGAATATCAGCGGGCGGAATGGAGCAATAAAAACTAAGACTCCCAAGGCAAATTCAGCATATCCAACTTGGGTAATAAATCCTACATCTGCATTGACTCCGATCGATTGCCAATGATCGATAAGCATTTTCTTCTCTACCGCAAAGCCAAACCCGGCATGCCCAACAAGGAGTAATGCAAGGCAAGTTTTCAATAAAAAGAAGATCGTATCAATAGTGGATTCTTTGATTTCGGGTTCCTTGTAAGGAGTCATTAAATCTCTCCCAGTTAACGTGAACGCACCGGCCATAACCAATAGAATGAATGGAGGTCCCCAATTCCCTGCCCTTTCCCAAAATTCCCATGTCTGCATTTTTGCCACCCGCATCGATTCAGTGGCCAATTGGACAATCCATTCACCATCCACTTGAACCTTTTCAAGATTACCGGCAAGAGGTCGTAAGATTGCAGTCCACAAGGCCCATAAAAACATCCAAATTAGGACCGTACGGTTTGGCTTTCGTAACAAAATAACCGCCATTAAAATATCAAACAGACCAATTAATGGTTGTAACTTCCAGGCAATTTCAGGCTCAATTCCTTGTGAGGCAAAGAAAGGAAGCCAGCCAGACTTAGTAATTATTCCCCATGTACCATGACCAATAAAGCACAATGCAGCGGTAATCCGCAAGGTCCAGTGTAGCTGAGTTTGTAAGGTACCCTTATTACCAGAGTGTGCTGAAAATAATCCGTGGAAGAAGAACTCTTGTGCTTTCATAAATAATCTTTAATTGGATAATAAATTTAAGTAAAGACGATAGATCAATCGGAGTTGACTCAATAAGCCCAACCTAGATATTCAAAAGAATGTCATTATACCGCAACACCGTTTCGATTCGTATATTTGTATGCGTAATTTTCTTCGTTAATATCGCACTTCTCACACCCGCGCAATTAATGGGAGAAGCTTGTGAGAAACTAAAGAATTTCGGAAAGTTTTATGAAAACTCTGAATCTAGCGGTTTACAGAGTGCCAAACTTTTTCTTTCCTACCAGCACCAGCTTGGCTATCTCGATGGAGAAGACCAGAGGGGAAAGAATTTCACTGATGACTTTGAGGAATTCCGGAGGGTTTGGATGGGAATATCCGGTAAATGGGGAAGCTATTGGAAGTTCAAAGCGGTCAGCCAATTATCCAATGATCGCCATAACTACCCTTCAAGTTCTGGTGGTTCATACCGGCAATGGGGTCACGAAACTTTTCGTGCTGCAAATATAACTTTTGATGCAGGTAAATTTTGGGATATTCCATCTGTAGACTCTATTGAAATTGGGTACGGCAGAAGAACTGGAAGAATGGCAGATGAATGGCAACGGTCTTCCACAATGATCAATTGCTTGGAAAGGTCATCCTTCTCAAACAAACTTTGGCTTTATGATAAGGAAAAAGGAAACCCGATGGCAACTTGGGTAAAATGGAAGTCGGGCAAAAACACATTCGATGCCGCGGTTTTTTCAGGGACTTATGATGATTATATTGGCGGGTGGAGTGATAGTAAAGTTTACTACGCCTCATGGCTGGGGGATTTCTCCGAGACCAGCTCTTTCGAAATGCATGAAAATTGGCTCTCTTTTTATAAACAAGACGGATCCCTAAATGAGGATCAATTGGCAGGGGGGAACGATTGGGCTCTTTCTTTTGTAAACCGGATTGGAGATGGACCGTGGGCTCTGCATTCAACCGTTGCACTTGGAAATAACGGTGAACAGACAAACGCCAACAGGGAAGGAAGTTTTGGAGGTATTGTCCTCATGCCTATGTACTGGTTAAAAGAGGACAAAATTAAATTAGTGGGCCGATATCTTTACCAAGAGTCAAAGCAGATTGAAGGGCTAAAATTAAACAGTCGATATGTGCCCCTGGCAGATACGAGGGATAGCACGATCGATTTAAATAGTGGACGAGGCGATGAGCACCTTGGTTTCTACCTGGGTTTAAACTACTATCTTTGTGGAGAAAACCTTAAGTTAATTAGTGGCATTCAACACGATAATCTAAGTTCAAATGGTACCACGCAGTACCGCGGATGGACTGCTGGAACAAGTTTTCGGATTTGGTTTTAATTGCAAATTACAACAATGCTAGTTTTGAATATTACGATTTATTTGGAATAATATTATGTAATGCCAATACTAAATACTCATGAAGATAACTCCGTACCCTTATGTATTATAATAAGATATTAATTTTGTAATGGTTCTTTTGTTAAAACAAAGAGTATAGTAAATTTTATGAAATCTCATGAAGTTTTAAAACAGTCCGTAGAAGATGTGGGAGTTAAGACCATTGCATCAGACTTGGGGGTTTCTCCGTCCCTTCTTTATAAATGGTGCCAACCAGGAGATGAACCGACCGATAGTGGAGCGACGAACCCACTCGACCGTCTGGCTAGAATCTTCGAAGCGACCGGAGACGAAGAAATCATTTCCTGGCTCTGTCAAAAAGCTGACGGTTTTTATTGCCCGAATCCCGCTGCTGATAAAAACCCAACCAAGGACCTTTTCACCCACACGCAAAAATTAGTTCAAGAATTTTCGGATCTCCTCCAGGTCGTCTCTAAGAGCAACAAGGATGACAGTCAAATTTGTGAAGAAGATAGCAGAAAAATTCGTAAAGAATGGGAAGAGCTTAAGGGTGTGGGCGAATCTTTTGTCCATGCCTGCGAAAAGGGTTTTTTCTGAAGTTAATAGTCGATAACCCAACAGTTATTTTGTGAGAAATGGGTTGCTTCCTCAGCAGTAACCCACCTTTCCTTATACCGATCGCCCCATGAATCCGTGAATGCAATTTCTCCGGTTTCTTTGTTGTAGCCATGAATAATGCAAATATGCCTAGCCTCTGAAACATGAGGCTTGGGATAATCTTTAATTTCCTTGGCTGCTTTTTTTATTACCTCTTTCCATGCATCCATATTCATCCCCATTCGGGACCTGGTTCTTTCATTTGCAATCTGGTTAAATTGATCGGTTGAATGTAAGCCCCATAAAACCGGAATACCCGAATCAATAAAGCGCATTAATTCTTTAAGGGATGGGTGCCCATTTAAAGGCTTGAAAGTCCGTCCAGCAGACCAAACTTCTTTCTGAACAGACTCAACAAGGATAGGCGTATGCGTCCCGCCCCCCAAACCCGTGCTCCCTGCCATGGCCAAGAGATACATATCTGCAGGCACTTTCATATACCTCATGCATCGCTCGAAAGTGGCGGGAACACAGTACCCTTTCGGTCCCTGATCCACCATCGGAATATTGCCAATCACCACATCTCCATTGTCCCGCCGTTCGACATTGGCACGGTGAACTCTTCGAATATGCATATCTGCGACCTTTTTAGCTTTCCCTCTAGCATTTGCCCGTTCAATCGTTTCCACTGCCAGGCTGACAAAATCACCCTCTGCTACAGATAATAAAAAACTATGCCCCGACCAATCCCACCGGGAAACCTTTCGCTTGGCTGAACCCTGTCCGTAATTTTGCCTTCTTGCCTTCCCCAGTAAAGACTCCATTTTTTCTGTAATCAAATCCTCGTCCCGCTCAATCCAAGACTCCAAGACTTTAGGATCTTTAGTCACTTCTCCCTTCTTAAAATGCTCTTCGCCAACCCCAGTCGATGCAAAGCAATCCCCCTTATTCGCAAAAACAAGAGATACGGCTGTCATCCCAGAACCTCCTCCATACAAGGCAGCTGAATAGGGACGAACCGCGGCAAACTTATAGGAAGAAGGAGCATACAAACGAAAACTTTGTGAGTTTTCTGTGGAGGATTCTCTCGGCCACTGCAAACGGGATGCGACTGAACTGGGATAATCATCCCAAAGTGAGTAGTCTGCAAATAGGGGATTTCCTAAAATAATGTTAATCTCCTCAAATGAGACCTTGGGGCCAATGTCATTTTCTAGTAGTGTATCTCTGTCTCTTTCAGTGCCTTTGTAATTGATAATCTTATCTCGGCTTGCCTGATCAAAGATAGTAATTGAGACCTGAAAAGATACTCCATCTGACCTTCTCATGTAAACTTTCTCCCCCTCAACCTTAAGAATAATTGCACGAATACTTGCCCCCGAGGTACTAGTTAAACTTTGCATTTCCTTCCCGAAAGAAAAAGAGCATAAAAGACTAAATGAAATGATTCGCCAAACTATTGAATAGGTGATCATAAACCACCATAGAGTATTTTACATTTTTAAAACAAGGTTTTTTGAACCCAAATTAGAAAGAAGTTTGCAGATAATCAAGGAAGTCATTATTTTGAAATCTTTTCTTTAACCACATCAGTCATGCCCTCTGCTTCCAACATAATATACACCAAAACGGATGAGGCTCCTGCCCTTGCCACTTATTCACTTCTTCCTATTCTCCGGGCTTTTACATCTACGAGTGGTGTGAATTTTGAATCTAAAGACATCTCCCTTGCCGCTCGTATCCTCGCATATTTCCCTGATTGCCTCACCGAGGAACAACGAGTCTCCGATGCCCTTGCCGAACTTGGCCGGCTCGCCACCACTCCAGAAGCGAATATTATTAAACTACCCAATATCAGTGCCTCCATTCCCCAGCTCAAGGAAGCGATTAAGGAACTCCAAGCCAATGGATTCGACCTCCCCGACTTTCCCGACGATCCACTAAACGAAGCCGAAAAAACAACTCGGGCAAGTTATGCAAAAGTACTCGGTTCAGCTGTCAATCCCGTCTTGCGTGAAGGAAATTCCGATCGCCGGGTCGCTAAACCGGTGAAGGAATACGCCCAAAAGAATCCACATTCTATGGGAGCCTGGTCACCAGATTCTAAGACTCATGTCGCCCACATGCAGTCGGGAGATTTTTATGGTAGCGAACAGTCCGTCCGAATCGACCGGAACCAATCAGTAACCATCGAATTCATCGATTCTATCGGGGATAAAAAAGTGCTCAGGAATAACCTCCCTCTGCTCGAAGGGGAAGTGATTGACGCCTCGGTAATGAGTCGGGCTTCATTGCAGTCTTTTCTAGCCGAACAATTGGACGAGGCAACTGAACAGGGTGTCCTCTTTTCTCTCCACATGAAAGCCACCATGATGAAAGTATCCGACCCGATCATATTCGGTCATTGTGTTGAGGCTTACCTTGGCGCCTTAATGGATGAGCATGAACATACCCTTAAAAATGCCGGGTTTAACCCCAATAATGGACTCTCGGATTTTTACCGCGTACTTGATACCCTCGACCCCAATACACAGTCCACCATCCGAGCCGGACTTGATGAATTAATCGAAAAACGTCCCTCCCTTGCCATGGTCAATTCCGATAAGGGAATCACCAACCTGCATGTCCCAAGCGATGTTATCATTGATGCCTCCATGCCCGCCATGATACGAACATCCGGACAAATGTGGGGCCCCGATGGTAACCCCAAGGACACCAAAGCAGTTATCCCCGACCGGAACTACGCCGGAGTCTATCAGGCAACGATCGATTTCTGTAAAGAAAACGGAGCCTTCGATGTCACAACCATGGGTAATGTTGCCAATGTTGGACTCATGGCCAAAAAAGCGGAGGAATACGGCTCCCATGATAAAACATTTGAAATCGAAAAACCCGGTACTGTACGCGTGCTTGGCGAAACCGGAAATGTTTTACTTTCTCACGAAGTGGAAACCGGGGATATATGGCGCATGTGTCAGACTAAAAAAGTATCCATTATCGACTGGGTTAAACTGGCCGTAAACCGCTCCCGGTTGAGCGGCACTCCGGTAATCTTTTGGCTCGATGAAAATCGCCCCCACGATGCCAATCTAATTCGCTATGTGAATGCCAAGCTCACAACCCTCGATACAGAAGGACTGGATATCCAAATCCTCGCTCCCATTGAGGCAACGAAACTATCCTGCCAAAGGTGCAAAGATGGACTCGACACCATCTCCGCTACCGGAAATGTTTTGCGCGACTATTTAACCGACCTCTTTCCCATACTTGAACTTGGCACTAGTGCCAAGATGCTCTCCATCGTACCCCTTCTTGCCGGAGGTGGATTATTTGAAACTGGGGCTGGTGGATCTGCACCCAAGCATGTTCAACAATTCGTCGCTGAGGGACATTTGCGCTGGGATTCGCTCGGAGAATTTCTCGCGATCGGTGTATCACTTGAAGACATCGCTGAAAAAAAGGACAACAAAAAAGCAAAAATACTTGCCGATTGCCTTAACCACGGGATTGGCAAATTTCTCGATGAAAACAAATCGCCCTCCCGAAAAGTCAACGAACTGGATAACCGGGGCAGTCATTTCTACCTCGCCCTATACTGGGCCGAAGCTCTGTCCGAGCAGAAAAATGATTCTGAACTTCAGGCAATTTTCTCCGCCCTCGTCCAAACGCTTCGTTCCAACGAAGAAAAAATCGTTAATGAATTGAACGAGGCACAGGGGTCTCCAGTGGATCTTGGTGGATACTACTTCCCCGACGAAAACAAAGCGTCTTCTGCGATGCGACCGAGTGAAACTTTCAATCAGGCACTGGAAACAATCGCCTGAAAGAAAAAATGATAACAAGCCAACTAAGCAATATTCAATTCGCTTAACTGGTTTTTAATTCCAGTTCCTCGACCCGTTTTTCGAGCCCTCCCTTAAGTTTCGATTTTTTCTTCTCCGCCTCGTAGGATTGTTCGGGCACTATTCCCATCAGCACCTCCTCGAGTATTTCAATGCGCTTTTTCATTTCAATTGATTCCTTGGTCAGATTGATCTTTCCAGAAAAAATCTGCCAAAAGAGAAGGGTCATCCATCCGCAATAAATCCACAATCCTTCAATATTATGCTGCGTATCCCAATAAAAAAAATAGACGAAAAAAAGGATCACTGGAATAATCAATTTTACGAGTCTTGTAAGTACTTTGGCTGTAATCATATCCAAAAGATAATCAAGGTAACCACTCTTTAAAAGAGTTAATTTTTAATAGCTCCTGACTCGGCACACATAAAAATCGATGACGAGTACAAAACTATAATCAAGGGACACCATATAAGAAAGTTTTGGCAATAAGTAAACAAAGCGGCAAGCCACCGAGTTCCAAAACATCACTTAGCATTCTCAACCTCTTAATAAATTTAATCATTTTCCAATTGCTTTTACCTGCAAAGCTTTCAGGGATGCTTCTCATGAAATACAATCCATTTTCCATTCTCTGCATTATCATTTTTATCTTTGGAACCCAATGCATGATAGCGAAGAAACCTAATGTTCTATTCATTCTCGTAGACGACATGGGTGCAAAAGACTTATCCAATGAAGGGTCCACTTTTTATGAAAGTCCAAACATCGACCGAATTACCCACGAGGGAATGAAGTTCATCCGTGGATATGCCACCTGCCAGGTCTGCAGTCCCTCTCGAGCTAGTATTCTCACCGGGAAATACCCGGTCAATCATGGTATCACCACGTGGATAGGAGATTCTTCGGGAGAAGCATGGAGTAAAAGAGGAAGAAATGACAGTCACCTACCACCCGAATATGAACGTAATCTCCGGGACTCCGAGATCACTCTTGCCGAAGCAATGAAAAACGCCGGGTATACCACCTTCTTTGCCGGGAAATGGCACCTCGGTAGCAAAGGTTCCTGGCCGACTGATCATGGTTTTGATATAAATAAAGGTGGCTGGGATGTGGGCGGTCCACGGGGTGGATTCTTTTCCCCTTATGTAAACCCAAACCTTGAATCCGGACCAGTTGGGCAATCCCTCACTCAACGCCTTGGTCAGGAAACTGCGGATTTTATAGAGAAGCACAAAGATCAACCCTTCCTTGCCTACTTGTCCTTTTATACCGTTCATGCTCCTATTCAAACTACGAAGGTTCTTTGGAAAAAATATCGCGACAAAGCCGAAAAAATGGGGCTAACCAGAAACAAAGAAAGATTTCTCTTCGACCGCCGTCTTAATGTCCGCCAGGTGCAGGACTGCCCGATCTATGCCGGGATGATCGAGCAGCTCGATCAGTCCATCGGTATTGTGTTGGCTAAACTCGATGAGCACGGGTTGGATGACAATACCATAATTTGCTTTACCTCCGATAATGGTGGCGTTTCCTCCGGAGATGCTTATGCCACATCCAACTTACCTCTGCGCGGAGGTAAAGGTCGTCAGTGGGAAGGAGGAATTCGTGAACCTTTTTACATAAAAGCTCCCGGCATCACAAAGCCAGGCTCAAAAGAAGCAACCCCAGTCAATGGAATCGACTGGTACCCCACCCTACTCGAACTCTGCGAAATCGAACTTCCCCAAAATCAAAAAGTAGACGGCGTTAGCCTTGTTCCCTTATTAAAAGGTAAAGCTATCGAAGAGCGTCCACTTTATTGGCACTATCCACATTATGGAAACCAGGGAGGTGAACCCAGTTCCATCATTATAGAAGGTAATTGGAAACTCATTCATTACCACGAGGATGAAAGGAACGAACTTTATAACCTTGCTAAGGATATTGGCGAACAGAACGATTTAATCGAAAAGGAAACTAAACGTGCCCAAATAATGCAAAAGAAATTGGATATCTGGATCAAAGAAACAAATGCCCAATTTCCAACACCCGATCGCCAATTTGAATCTGCAAAGAGAGATGCCCGTTGGAAAAGTATCAAATCCTCTGGAAAGAAAGGATTGGAAAAACGCCATGCCTACTTTCTCGAACCGAGTTACGTACCAAACAAAAATTGGTGGGGAAGCTCGATCGATTAAGCATTAGATAATCGTTTTCTTTGTTACCACAAATTTGCCTATTGGGTGACCAGGATAATTTTACCATCGCCGAACTCCACCCTGTCTCGGAGAACCGTAATATTCTCTCCGGTTACTTGATCACAGTGAATTACTACGGACTAAGCCCACGCAATTAGAAAAGTAGGACAGGAAGATGGCGATGCTATCTTGTTTCGTTAGGATGAAATACGATAAGAAACAGACTCGAAAATACCTTTACTGGGATGCGATCCAGTCGATGAGCTTTGTTAATGCTTTCGCACGATGACTGATTCTAGCTTTTTTATCGAGAGAAATTTCGGCAAAAGTAGAGTCGCTCTCATCCGGTAAAAAAAGTGGATCATAGCCAAATCCTCCATGTCCCTGTCTTTCGGATAAAAGTTTTCCTTCACAGGCTCCGGCAAAGGTGACTTCGAACCTATTGCCCACCAAGGCGAGTACACATTGAAACCGGCATGCCCGATCGCTATCCGGAAAATCTTTCATTTCTTCGAGCACTTTGTCGTTATTGGCCTCATCGTCACATTTCAATCCTGCATAACGTGCTGAAATAACCCCGGGACGACCACCCAAAGCATCGATCTCAATCCCACTATCATCGGCAAGAAACCAGCCTTCATTTGGGCCAACCTCTCTTAATCCATGAGCCTTGAGTAGCGCATTGGCCTCAAAGGTAGAGCCGGTTTCCTCGACCTCCGGCATTCCTCCAATCTTATCTGGACCTGCTACTTTGACGGCTAAACCAGCCTGATCGAGGGCAACCTGAAGCTCGTGAAGTTTATGGGCATTGCCCGATGCTAAATAGATTGTTTTCATAAAAATCCGTGTATAAGTAGGTCATCACCCAGTTTTTGTTCTATGGGTGCGTTTATGGGGAAATCTTCAAAACCGGGACCAGGAAGAGCCTGTTCATTATCGAATATTTTGGGAGAGCGGTATTTAAAAAGGTAATCCACATTTCCACTACCAAGTAAGGAGCGGGCAAGTGTGGGACCTCCTTCGCAATAAACTGCGTTCATTTTAAATTGATTCAAGGCAAATCTAAGCGCATCGGGCTTGGCTCGACCAGTCTCGTCCTCCTCAACTTCAACCAATCGGACCCCTAACTCCTTGGCCCGACTTACGCAATCTTGCTGGGAAAGCCCGGAACTGGTAGTAAGAATAATTGTGCGGACAGCAAATTCGTCGCTATAGACATTCCTGTCTGGAACTAGAGTACCAAGAGTAACCAATTTAGAATCGATAATAATGCGAAGTGGGCACCAAGTCTCAGTTGGAGTACGAGAGGTTAGGCATGGATCATCCGAGAGTACTGTACCTGCTCCAACGCATATTGCAGGGAAAAAGCGTCGCCAAAGCATCATATTCGCACGGGCCTCCACTTCGGTAATCCGGCTCGGCGCCCCAGAATTTTGGGCAACCATCCCGTTTTGCGTCTCGGCCATTTTAAGTGCAATCAATGGTCTCCCCTTGAGCATATTATGATTAAATATAAAATTTAAGCGGGTTGCTTTTGCCTGCATTTTTTTTGAGCCAAGATGAACTAAAACTCCCGCTTCCTCCAATATTTTGATTCCGCGCCCAGCATGCTCAGGGTTTGGATCAAGGCTACCGACAAATAAATTCTTAATTCCTGATCGCAAAATCGCATCCACACACGGAGGGGTTCGTCCATGCGTTGAACAAGGCTCAAGAGATACAAACATCGTAGCGCCGTTATTCGGTCTGCGCCCGAGTTTTGAAAAAGCGTCAACTTCAGCGTGAGCAGAACCGGCACGCGGGTGATATCCTTCTGCCACCACCTCACCCGCTTCCACAATAATTGCCCCTACCATCGGATTGGGATGCGTATTACCCCAGCCTTTTTTGGCTAATTCCAGGGTTCTCCCAAAATGGACTTCCGTTTCTTCGTAATCAGGCACTTGCAAGAGAAAGTCCAACGGGGCAATGATCTGAACCTTCTATTTCGGGCATGATGTATGCATCACGGATAGAGGTAGCAATATCACCTGATACAACAAAATAGTCAATCCGCCAACCCACATTCCGGGCACGAGCACCAGCCCGATAAGACCACCACGAATAAGCTCCTGTTTCTTCGGGATGTAAGTGTCTGAAAGTATCGATGAAACCTTCCGCTAAAAGATTAGAAAGCCCTTCTCTTTCTTCATCGGTAAAACCAGCACTCTTTCGATTCGTTTTCGGATTGGCCAAATCGATTTCTCGATGAGCCACATTTAGGTCACCGCATAAAACAACCGGTTTCAATTGCCTAAGGTCGAGAAGATAATCTTTAAGATCCGGATCCCAGGAATCATAGCGATGAGGTAAGCGGGAAAGGTCACCTTTTGAATTAGGCACATATACATTGACCAAGAAAAAACCTTCAAACTCGAAGGTGATTGTACGCCCTTCGCCCACATGTCTTCCGTCAGGAAGATCTTCGCGAATCGAGAGAGGTTTAGCTTTAGAAAAAATCGCGGTTCCTGAATAGCCTTTCTTTTCGGCAAGGTGGTAATGCCTGAATGCGTAACCAAAATCGTCATCGGGGATAACATCCTGATTTAATTTCACTTCCTGAAGGCAGAGCAAGTCAGGATTTTTCTTCGCCACAAACTCATCAAAAGTTTTTTTTCGACATGCTCGAAGACCGTTAACGTTCCAAGAAATCATTTCAATTGTGGGATTTTTATTACTCATTAAATTTTAATTTTTGAAAACATAAGATTGGCATTGGTTCAGTAATCTATTACCCATGGTATTCTTTCCGCAATACTTCAAGAAAAAGAAATTAACATGGCTTCTCCAACAGATATTCGTAAAGGTCGGGTAATGGACTATCAAGGTGCACCCCACCTAGTATTAGAAATGCTGCACCGTACGCAAGGCAGACAAGCTGGGTTTGTACAAACAACCCTGAGGAACTTGCAAAGTGGTTCGACCACAACTACCAAGTTTCGATCGACTGACAATGTCGAATTCATGCATACGACTACCAATAAGCTTGAATTTAGTTATAAGGATTCGGAAGGACATCACTTTATGGACCTTGAAAGCTATGAAGACACCGTTCTCCCGAGCGAGGTGATTGGGGATGATGATAATTTTCTCGTAGAAGGAAACAGTTACGATATTTTACTGATCGACGGAAAAGCACTCAAACTAGAACTCCCCGCCTCGGTGGAAGCAACTGTGATTGAAGCACCCGATGCATTAAGGGGTGATACAGCAGGAAATGTACTCAAGCCTGTTACTATCTCTTCAGGTCTGACCATTCAAGTGCCCTTATTCATTAAAAAGGACGATGTAATCAAGATTAGTACCAACGACCGTTCTTACCTAGGACGAGTGAACTAAAAATATGCCCCTTAAAAGAGGCATCATAAAAGTTTAAAGTATAGAACTAGAAACTAGGCCACTCGTTCAACAACAAGAGGTGCAGGATTTGGTCTCTTGGGAGCAAGGCGATAAGCAGCTTTAAAGTACTCCATTGCCACACTTAAGCGTTTCTCATCATTATAATGAATAATCATAAGAGGTTCGCCCTGCTTCATTTGGGTACCCACCTTGCAAAGCTCGGCAACACCAACGGCAGGATCAAACTTCTGACCTTCACCATGAGCTAAAATTTGTACACCACGGGCAAGTTGACCAGCATCAATGGTATGAACATAACCACGTTTAGGTGCCGGTAATTTCTTTGTATGCTTGGCCAAGGGTAGCTTTTCAGGGTTATCGATTACCTTCGAGTCACCGCCTTGGTATTCAACAATTTCTTTAAATTTTTCTAAGGCAGTTCCATCTTCAAGATGTTTACGAACAGTCTGCTTTGCTGAGAGCGTTGATCCTGCTACTCCTGCGAGACGTACGATTTCCATACCCAGTTTCATAACTAAGTCCTGCAAATCTTCTGGGCCTTCCCCTTTTAATAATTCAATCGCTTCTTTTAATTCCAGAGAAGCACCGACGCAGGACCCGAGTGGTTGATTCACATCAGTTACAAGGGCGACGCATCTTCGTTTAAGAGTTCTGCCAACACGGGTAAGAGAGCGTGCAAGTTGTTTCGCATCGTCCGCAGTCTTAATAAATGACCCCTTGCCCCACTTCACATCCACCACGACTCCTTCAGCACCCGCAGCCAACTTACGACTTAATGTGCCAGCAGTAATAAAGGGAATGGATGGGATTGCACCGATTGTTTGGCGCAATTTGTAAAGAATTCCTTCAACCGGAGAAATTTCGTCGTTCCGATCTGCAAATGAACAACCTACTTTTCGTACCTGAGAAGCAAAATCCTCAAGGTTAATTTTAGTATTTATCTTTGGAATCGCGGAAAGTTTTTCGCAATTAGATGTCAAAAATTCCTCATCATCGCCGTTCATTAAGGGCATTGCCACACCTGCAGCAGCGGCTAATGGTCCTAGTACAATGGTCGTTTTGTCACCAACACCCCCTGTGGAATACTTTTCAATTTTGGGACGAGAAACATCCATCATCTCAATCACTTCACCCGACAGCATCATTTCTTCAGTAAAAAATGCAGTTTCTTGGGCAGACATTCCCTGAAAGTATACTGCCATGACCCATGCTGCCTGCTGATACTCGGGCATTTCCTCGTCTAATATTGAATCAACAAGAAAACGGATTTCATCGTCAGTAAACTCTCCTCCGTCTCGTTTTTTCTCAATTAAGTAAGAAAATGATGGGGTGCTATTTTTGGAACTAATGGCTTTAGGCATGATAATTGTCCTTACGCGATTTGGGGGTATTTATAAACGGCAAATCAAACTATATAGTTAATTAGTTCAAATAAGTCGAGGCTTTTATTCTAAGTCGTACTTGACCCTTTCTATTAATATGCTTGGATTACGACCCATGTTAATTGAATTTGATTCTAGTGATACCATTGAGGGTGTAATTCGTACGGCAACTACTGCGAGCAAACATTTCGGAGAAGATTTTGAACCTCAAGTACGACCAGCCGATCCAAGGTTTGGAGATTTCCAAGCAAATGGCGTACTCCCATTTGCTAAAAAAAATAACACCAACCCGAGAGAACTTGCCCAGAAATTAATTGATGCCCTGCCTCAAACTGATCTGTGGGAAACCAGTATCGCAGGACCCGGTTTTATTAATTTCAAACTTTCTCCTTCTTATTTTCTACAATGGCTCGAAAAATTTGCTGATAACGAATCGATCCAAAAGTCAATACAGACTGAAAAACCTAAAAAAATAGTACTTGATTACTCCGGACCAAATACTGCCAAGCAGATGCATGTTGGTCATATTCGCTCCACAATTATTGGGGAAAGCTTAGCCCGACTGCTTCAGTTTCTTGGCCACGAAGTAATTCGGGATAATCACCTTGGAGATTGGGGTACGCAATTTGGTATTCTCTTGTATGCAATTAAGAGAGAACAAATCGTGCTTGATCAACTCGGTCCTGACCCGATTGCGAAATTGGAGAATCTTTATCGACAAGGAAACAAATGGATAAAAGAGGAAGAGAGTAATCTGGCAGAAGCTCGAGAAGAGTTAGTAAAACTGCAAAATGGAGATTCCGAAAACCTTACACTTTGGCGAAAGATTAAAGAAATCAGTATGGATTCTTTTCTTTCAATTTATGAAATACTGGGAGTTCGTTTTGATCACTCGCTTGGAGAAAGTTTTTACAAGGACAAAGTTGAGTCAATTTATGAAAAACTTCTATCTCATCAAATTTGTAAAGAAGATCAAGGGGCACTGGTAGTCTTTCATCCCGAGCACAAAAGATTCTCCAAGCAACCCTTTATCATTCGTAAATCAGATGGTGCGAGTAATTATGCAACCACGGACTTGGCAACAGTTGAATACAGGAAAAACGAATGGAATTCAGATCAGATCATCTATGTTACTGATGGAAGGCAAAGGGATCATTTCGAACAACTCTTTCTTACTGTTGAAAAATGGTACTCCGCAGAAAAGAGAGAAAGTCCATCCCTTCAACATGTCTGGTTCGGTACTATTCTAGGGGATGACAATAAAGCGATCAAGACTCGGGATGGAGAACCGATCAAGCTTATCGATCTTTTAAACGAAGCAATATCCAGGGCTCGAAAGATGGTAATTGAGAAAAAGCCTGACCTTACTGAGGAAGAAGTAGAGAAAAGATCAAAAGCAATTGGACTGGGTGCAGTTCGATACGCTGATTTGTCCCAGGACCGTACGCTTGACTATGTTTTTTCCTGGGAAAAGATGCTCGCAATGCAAGGAAATACCGCCCCCTACCTTCAATATGCAGTAGCTCGAATCTGTAGCATTTTTAGAAAAGCACAAGTAGTACCAACTCAAATTCCAAGCACCCACTATCAACCGACGACGGACTCCGAAAGAAGCTTAGCTCGAAAGTTTCTTTTTTTTCCGGGAGTAATAAAACAAACCGCGAAGGAATTAAAACCTCATTTCCTAGGTTGCTATCTTTACGAATTAGCAACTGAATTCAGTTCATTTTACAACCAAAGTAAAGTGATGGTAGAGGAAGATGAAATTAAATCCCTCCGACTTACACTGTGTGCACGCTCACTCAGCATATTACAAATCGGAATGGATATATTAGGAATTGAATTACTCGAGGAAATGTAATTCCAGTCTGAACGATTGAGTCAGTACTTAAGATATTCGATCAATAATGCCTCGGAGCTAAACATTTTCCATTTCTTTCCATCTCTTTTCATGGTGTGTAACATTTTGACTCGATTGTCACGAAATGCCGCATTACCAGAAAGCTTTTGCGTAACCTGCAAGACTTCGACCTTAGCCTCATCGCCATCAATCTCCTTTACCTCGAGTTGTTGTATGGTGTACTTCAATTGGAGACGTGCAAAAATATAAGTCATCATATCCTTGGAGCTTTCTGCTGTAGGAGATTCAGGATGGATCGTACTCAATGCCATGTTGATGTTTCTCTTGGAAACGGCAAAAATGTTTGTTTTTACTACATCCTTAATTTCTTTCACCATAGCAGGATCTAATTCCTTCTTCTCTATTAATGCAGGAACTTGTTCACTTGCTGGTGCTGCAATGGTAGTTGAAGAACCAGGAAGAGAACTCCCCGGCAAGTCCTGAGCGGGCAAATCTGGTATGGAAAATATTACAATTAACCCCAAAATTAAACGCATTAAAATGTGTGCTTTCGTTATCATAGTATCCAAAGTCCTATAAAATGATTTTTTTTCAATTCTAAAAAGAGATTATGTTATTTATTTTGAAGAAACCAATGGAACTTTAATAGTAAAATATTGGCTCGTAGTACCTTCTCCCCACCCCTTTTCTTTAAAAAGCAGTCCTGACAAAAACTGTTCATCTTTTCGGGCCCAAGGTGATCGCTCCAAGCGTAAGTGAAGAAGATTTTCTTTTTTTTTGAATAACTGATCCCCATCGGAACTAATTAAGCGATTGGAACAGAAGAAGATAGGACGATCATCACTCGATTGATCACTATTTCTATTTTGTAATTTCAAATCGATAAACCTACCTTTGACATGGACTGAAGTTTCCCAAATATCGGGTAGAGGTTGAGGAATTGATTTCCTAAAGAGCTCAAACTTTCTGTTCCAAACCGGATCGAATTCCCTCGAATTTACAACCTCTAATTTAATTGATAAATCAGTAAACCCGGGTAGGCACTGTCGGGAGCAAGTAAGCCAAGCTGCCTTTGCAGTCAGAGTTATGCTCTCTCCCGCTTTCAATTGATCAGATACACTTACCTTGCAAAGAAAAAGAGTTTCACCGTAATTTCCATTGGCTCGTATACTTGCCATCTTAACTTTTTCAGGAGTACAATAAAGAAGTTCACCAATTGAGATCCCTTCTGAAGGTGACCAATCTAGTGAGGGAGCGACTCCCACATCTCCGGGATATTTCCAATAGGTATGCCAACCTTGATCTCGCATTATACGCCAACCAATCCAAAAATCTTGTCCGGGAACAATTCCGTTTTGCTCCGTCACTAACTCCATCTGCAAAGGACCCACCCTTTTTACTCCCAAACACGAAATGCTCACAAAGAAAGTGACAAAAAGAAAAGAAAATCTGATCACGAAATCCTTCAACTGAAAGATTTCCCACATCCACAGGTCGTTTGGGCATTTGGATTTCGAATTTCAAAACCTTTCCCACTCAACCCATCATCAAAGTGAATTTCTGTTCCGGAAAGATATTCTACACTTTCCCCATCGACTGCAAAGTGAACCCCCTGACTTTCACCGAGTTGGTCCGTGTCCTTGGCTCGATCCATTGACATTCCGTATTCAAATCCGGAGCACCCTCCGGGCTCAATGAAAATACGGAGAAGTTTATCAGAATCGGAGTCTTTTGACATTCGTTCGATCTCCTTGGCTGCTTCGATAGTTAATTTGATCATGGATAAAAACTA
>JAQXBH010000211.1 GCA_029252505.1 Opitutales bacterium
TAACTTTTAAACCAAATGGAATTAACGCGTTAAACGAGCTAAAAGACGATGCAATTTTGGTAATAAATACTGGCTTTGGATATATTAAACCAAATATTCAAATTATTCCAGACCCTGCATTTCCATTGCCAACTTACGAGGCAAAAGTCACTGCCTATTTATCAAATCCAGAAGGTGATGTTTATTATGTCGATGTTGCCGATCTTAATGGTAGCAACTTCGAGTACAAATATACCCAACGAGTTAGTCAATCCGTGGAAAATCAAACTGGGGGGAATTTTGGTAGTCGTGAACCGAGTATAAACTATGACGGTTCGAAGATAGTTTATTCCACAAAATCCTCTAATTTACTTCCCGAATCAATCAACCGGGATGATGGTAAAACTTTCTACAACTCAACCTTTGAACTACCTACCGCCAGTGCTGTCCTGGTAGGTTCCATTGCAGAAATAGAAATAGAAAATTCCGGATCGGGATACAGTGGAGGGTTTTTAAATATTGAAGACCTTTCAGGTACAGGTTTTGGGGCAGAAGCAAGCTACGAAGTGGACCAGCGAGGGCAAATCGTTTCGATACAAATAATTAATTCTGGAGAAAACTACAGACTGGAAAGTACTCAGATTAGTGTTGCGGAACCACTTGGGGGTTCTGGTTTTCTTGCTGGAAAAGCTCGTTTTTTCCCCACTCAGGGACTGGGAGAAACCCGTTCGGGTGGTGGTAGAATTTACAAAGTTGAAATGAATAGCTATGGCCTTGGATACAAGATTGGAGAGGACGAAAATGCATCCTTTTCTGATCTTGTACAATTTGAGGGAGATGGAGCAGACCTTAACGGAGATGGTTTTCCAGATGGTCGCCTAAACCCTGACCGGATACACAACTTTAACGGAAGTCTTTATTTGGAACAAAAGTTTCAGGTTGAGATACTTTCAGGCAGTTCAGGTTTGGTTGGTGCGGATATTCTCAATACTACACTAACTATTTCGGATAAAAATAACACGCTTGAGCCTCTAATTGTAGAGTTTGAAGAAGGAGCAGGCTCTTCCGGACGACCAACTATATCCATTACGCTTGGGTCGACCACCAAATCAGATATCCGCAACGAACTGATTCAACTTATAGATACACACATGGACATTGCTACCTCTGGAGTAGTGTCTCAAGGACCGTTGATAGAAAATAATCAATCCAATGGGAGTACCTTTATTTTTTCAGCTCTGTCTGGCCGTTTTACGACCAACAATCCATCAGCGATAAAAGTAATTGAGGAATCCAATATGCTGATTATGGGATCAGGCTACACAACTGTTACTCCCGTCATCAATCAGGTGCCTAGTATTTACGGATTTTCTGAGATACGAAACGACCCGAGTTATTCAATTAATCAAGAAGCAGGAAGAATGACTCTTCTTGCCCAAAGGGATGAAGAGTCAGACGATATTTACTTATTTAATCTTTCCTCAAACACTAATACCCGGGTTAGTAAAAGTTCATTTGGTACTCCTGCTGGATACCTTAATAACAACATAGCACCTAGCCCACCGAGCAATCGGTTTCCCTTTATTAGCGGGAATGGAAGGTTTGTATTCTTTAGTTCTGATAGTTCAGGTATTGAAGGATTATCTTTTCAGCATAGCAACCAGTTGCCTACCGATAACAGTCCGACTAGAAGTTTGTTTGTTAGGGATTTGAAATCCTTTACCACGCCCGTGAGCTCTGCGAGCTTGACCCTGCTTTATCCCTCAAGTGATTTGTCACACAGTTTTGCTCCTCAAAGTAGCATTCCAGTTGTCGCTGACCTTAATTTCTCAGGGAGCTATTCCGAGGTAGGTATGATTCTTAACCAAACATTTGTTAGAAATATGACCGAATTTGGCGGAGGTGGAGAAAATAATAACTTCCAGTCTGGCAGGTTTACGGCGAGTATCGATGATCTTCAATCAGGAGAGTATTCTTTGCAATTGGTTGCCTATGGTATGGATAACGAGATTTTGGCTACAAGTTCCATCCGAAGATTCACCATTTCTAGTTACAGCGGGTCTTTGCCGCCCAGCGTAACGATGAGTGATCCCAGTGATTTTAATGCGATTACTTCTATTTCGGTCATCCCCTTGAGCGCTAGAAGCGAAGACCCGGATGGCTTACTTGAGAGAGTTTCATACTATTCAGATGGCAGTTTAATAAGTACCATTGATCGTATCCAGGGTGTTCCTGAAGCAAGCCAGTCTTATCCATTGTTATATGATGTTAATAGTACCCTATCAGATGGCGAAGATAGTGGGGTTCGCAGTTTATTTGCAATTGCGGTGGATAATAGTGGAAATTATGTCGCCACCACTGTTTACAATGTCTCCTTTACCAAGGGTTCGGCTGATCGACCGAAAGTCACCATTAAAAGCGGACTTATGGGATTCAATGTTGATCCAGCAGATGTTTCCATTACCACCGCTGGAGGCAAAATTGATACAATTCAACTGACAAATTTAACTTTGGGCAATGGTCTTTTGGAAGCAAAAGTGCTCATTAGCTCAAGCGATAATGATGCTCTGGGAGCTGAGTTTACTCCAAACATCCAAACTGATCCACAGTTCGCTAATTATGGGACTATCAATGGTTTTACCAAAGTATCTGGGGGTTCTGGTTACGAGGATGGTAATATTAGCTTAAAAATAGTCCCTGTAATTCGTGCAGTAAACCAGGGAGAAGTTGCACAACTCGAGTATATTTTAAATGAACCAAGAGAAGCAAATGCAACCACACGCCTTGCTGAAATTACCTCTGCTGTTAATCCGGATGGTTCTTTACAGCTAGGTAGTGGGTATGTGATTTCTCCATTGTTAAGGCAACAACCTTCGGGGAGGGGGGTGAAAGGAAATAATCGGATTCCTCTTGCAGAGACTGATTTTCCAACATCCAGCGTTACCCCAGTCAATGTAACTGCTGTAAAAGCTATTGATACTGAAGATAATGCAGCTGAATTGATTGGTGGGTTTACCCAATCCCCAATCTTTATAAGTGTCGAAGCAAATTCCAGTGGAGAAAAAATCGAAAGCGTAATCCTTGTTATTGATGGGGAAACTTCAGAAGAATTAATTCTCACTCAACCATCTTACGAAAACATATACAATTTTGCGTGGGTTCCAGATATAGCGAAAGATTATTCTGTCTTTGCCACCGTCAGAGATGTTGCGGGCAATGTGATATCGACAGAGGAAAGCCTTTTCAGCGTGGAAGACTACAAAGGGGCTGGAGTTAATTTATCTATTGATGGAGAAAGCAATTACTCCATAGAGGCAAATGGTCAATTGTTGCTCTCTGCAGATGCGACTTCTCAATACCAAATGGCTGAGGTCGAGTTTTACCTGGATAACATTTCAGTTGGCGTGGTTTTAGACCAAGGGGGATCAAGTTTTCAAAGCATTGTCGATTTGTCGGACGAAAGGTTTAATTTCAGACAAGGCATGCATGAAATCACCATTGTGGCCAGAGACAGACAAGGCAATTTTGCTGGTACATTTTCCCGCCAACTAACAAGTCTGATCAACCGTAGAAATCCTCTCTTAAATATTTTACCCCCACTCATCAAGAACCCGCCGTCAATTGTTTTACAGGCTCCTGAAACTGGCCAAACAATAACCGTTGGCTCGAGTATCCGCCTGCATGCAGATGCCAACGATACCAATGGCGATTTAATCGGTGTACAATATTTCCTAAACCAAAATCCACTTCATGCATGGTCTGGTTATCTCGATTTTAACAAAAAAATACCCGAAGATGGGAAGATTATAACGATCGATGATGGTACGGGTAAAGACCCAGTCACCTTTGAATTTGATAATAACCTAAGTGTCTTTGGCAGCGGTGCACCTGAGGCACTCGCAAATGCTGGTAATCTTCTAAACGACATTAATATAGAAGGAAACTTTACCTTTGCACACGAAATAGATTTTGTTGTGGAAATTGACCGTGATAGCATACCCGACACCTTTCGATGGTCTAAGGATGGCGGAAAGTCCTTTGTTGATGAATTTGTTGAGATTGATGAATCCAACCAAACCCTTGCTCATGGATTGATGGTTCAATTTCAGTCGAGTGATGGATATGCACTTGGGGACCGTTGGACTTTCACTGCAGGTCCCCAAAATCAGGTGGTAAATATTTTTGACCAGAATGTTACGAGTGATGATGCAATTGACCCTGATGACACGAATAAAGTAAATGTCAAAGCTACTCGGGATGCTCTGGCTCGGGCAATCTCAGGGGCTTACGAAAAAGGTATTCTTTCGATGCGCACATGGTTGGATGCATCCAACGATTTACTCTACCTGGCCCATGCTTTTGATCGTCAGATCATTAGTGAAATAGATGTTTCGGGCACTGCGTTGACACCTCCTGATGGCACGGGAACCATTGATCTCAATTACACGGAAGGGCTGGAAGACTACATTTTGCCCTATGCCAAGGATGGTAGAATAAACCAACCATTTGGTATTACCTGGGAAGCCAATGAGACCGGAACATATATCATCTTTGCAATTGCAGAAGATTCCGCTGGTGTTCGCACCACCAGTGTAGCGAGTGTCATTACGGTGATAGACCCCGTAGGAGAGGTACCACAGATTACTTTAGAGGAGATGCAGAAAAACATAAGTCATTCTGGTAATCCATTGGTACAGCCATTATCTGCCACGGCTTACGATCCAGATGGTGAAATTGCCGAAGTTATTTTTTATGTGAATGGCATCCAGATAGGGGAACCGGATACCGCTAGTCCATACTCAGTGGATTGGGAAGTAAATGCCACCGGGCATTACGATGTGTATGCCATTGCTCGGGATAATGTAAGCAATGTTACCACATCCAATGTCACGAGGATTATAATTTCTGAAAGTGATGAAATCCCAGCCGAGCCAATTACCTTTACTTCATCAGAAAGCATGTTTCTTGGAGGTACCGATACTATCTCTGCAAATTACAAGACAGAAGATCGTATTTATGATCCCGACTTGCGTGCACTGGTTTACTTAAATGGAGAATTACTAGGTATGGCTGAAAAATTACCTTACCAAGTGCCCGAGATTGATGATGAGGACCCTGGCCATACCTTTACCTATGATCTTACCGGTCGAAGTGTAGGGGTAGAGGAAATTGAATTCATTGTAGTCAATGGCACAGAAAGTGTTTCCGCTTATGTGGATATTTCTGTAAAAGCCAGTCCTTTTGTCGACGATTTATCCTTCCTCATTGATTTGTACCAGGGCGTCTATGGTCGCGATCCCGTTGGCTTCGAGCAGGCTTACTGGACACAAAAATTAAGCATGGGTACAATTACGCGGGCACAGATTTTGGAAGAGCTTACCAAGCGGCAGGAATTCCAAAAAGCAAAGGATATGGTGAATGCACACAAGACTGTGGTGGGTGAGTGGGCAACTATATCCGATATCCTTGGTGCCTCAGGTAGTGTCTCTGGTAGTACATCCGACGATCACTCGGACTTTGAATCGAATGCAACCACTGTATTTTTTAACCAAACCATCAATGGGAGAATTGATAAAGAAAGTGATATTGATTGGTTTCGTATACAGTCCCTTACTCCAAACGGGAATGATGGTATTTTAAAAATCACCATACTGCCTGGTCACCCCCTTGGAACATTTATTCCTGGGGGCTATTTATATGCTTATACCCCTAATGGAAATTTTAGAATAGATGGTGGCTATGGAGGGGGTTGGTTTGATGATGATGGTGTTGAATTGTTGTTCGATCTACGAGGTTACACCAATGTCGATAATTATACATTCTTTATAC
>JAQXBH010000215.1 GCA_029252505.1 Opitutales bacterium
CGGGTAGCGGATTCTCCTCTCCAGGCAGTGGGTATTCAAGTCCAGGTAACGGATATAGCTCACCAGGAAATGGATACAGTTCACCAGGCAGTGGATATTCCAGTCCGGGTAGCGGATACTCCTCTCCAGGCAGTGGGTATTCAAGCCCAGGTAACGGCTATAGCTCTCCGGGTAACGGATACAGTTCGCCAGGCAGTGGATATTCCAGTCCGGGTAGCGGATACTCGTCTCCAGGGAGTGGGTACTCAAGTCCAGGTAACGGATATAGCTCGCCAGGGAGTGGGTACAGTTCACCGGGCAGTGGATATTCCAGTCCGGGTAGCGGATACTCCTCACCAGGGAGTGGGTACTCAAGCCCAGGTAACGGATATAGCTCGCCAGGAAATGGATACAGTTCACCAGGCAGTGGATATTCCAGTCCGGGTAGCGGATACTCCTCTCCAGGGAGTGGGTACTCGAGTCCAGGCACTGGCTATAGCTCGCCGGGCGATGGATACGAACCCGCACCCGTCTTACTCGCTTTTGTAAACACAGTTGGGCATGAATCTTACCCAGAAGGGATTTTGCTATCTGGCGAGATTCTAAGGGGAAATGATACAAACTACGACAACATTATGGTTGGTTTCCTGCTTTCAACTAACATTGATCTTTTACTGAATGATCCATTCACTCAGAAAGTAATCGGGGAATTTAAGAATGGAGGGTTATTCACCGGCAACTTCAATTCAGTAATGGATGATGTTATTTACTATAAGGCATTTGCGGAAAATGAAATGGGGATCAGTTATGGAAAAATAAATAAGATAACAGTAATCAAATCTACTAACTCGCAAAATCAATCCCCTACCGAAAAGGCAATTTCAACCCTTGAGAAAGACTCAATTGAACTGCCTGGCGGATGGAGAGATAATTCTTGGTTTGGTCTCTACAAAAATTATGATAACGGATGGATTTATCATTCTGTACATGGTTGGTTGTATTTATCCGCGGACAGTTCCGATGGTATTTGGGCATGGTCTGAAAATCGGTCTTGGGTTTGGTCATCGAAGGAAATTTATCCATTTCTATACCAGCCCAGTATTGGTAATTGGATTTATTTCCTCACCTCGAAAAACGGTCAGGTTTATTTCTTCAATTATTCGACCAATTTAGTGGAAGTAAATATTCCCTAATTCTCAAGTGTATCTGTCAAGCTTGTCGCTCGACAGGACTTTGAAAAAGTGCGTGATTAAGATGCACATTTCTTCATCGTGAAAAAGAACCAATCAATGAATGTAGGCAAAGGTCAAAAAGAAAGGAAAACTCAACCAGTTTCCTTTCTTTTTGAAGGGATACTCTCTCTTCTTTGCCTCGCTCTCTTCACGGTTACGCCCCTATTATTCGTTGAAATCAAACAAAATGAATGGGTGTCTGGATTTATTCCTATTCGAATGATCAATGCAGAACTCAAATTTTGTGCTGTAATTGTGATTACATCACTCCTAACTGGATTAATCGGGATTAGAATTCATCTTAATGCAAATGCCTCCCCCTACCCTCCCTATTTAATTGTATTTTGCGGAATTTTCATTCTGGCGATTCTTTTATCAACTTACACTGCCCACAATACTACCCGGGCATGGGTCTCCTCTTTTATGTGGCACCTGCTTCCCCTTGCACTGGCATTATCATTAAGTCAATTACGATGGAATTCAAAACGACTTATCGTCTGGACCGGTTCGATTCTGCTCGGTGGAGTGGCATCCAGTTTGATTGTAATGGATCAACATTACCAATGGACTGATTGGAGTCATCGATTAACTCGCCTAGGGTATGGGGGACTTATTTTTAATCAAAATTTTGCTGCCGAATACCACGCCCCCCTCCTACCCATTGCCTTGGGACTAATCTTCTATGTAAAATCTCGTAAAGTTCAATTTTCTCTGACTGCAATTCTACTCCTTATTTTGTTACCCGCACTTTCTCTTTCAATGGCCCGAGGTGCATGGGTCGGATTGATTGGAGGTTGTACCATTACAGCTTTTATTTCTCTATTTGTACTTTCTAAGAAACGAAAATTAATCGACCCAACATACTTCAAATATTTTTGTCTCATTCCGTGTTCTTTTCTTTTACTCGCAATCGCCTTACCTTTTTATTTGTCTGCTTCAGATTATTGGAAAAAAGGGACATTCATCAAAAATGCAAACCAGGCAGATCAGGCAGAATCCGTAGAATTAAAAGAGCTTAAAAGTATAAATACACGAGGAAGTGCAAGGCGATTAGTACTTTGGGAAGATGCAATCAAGGCATCCAAATCCAGCGATTTTCTCCTGGGTAAAGGAACTGACCATTATGAATTACATTTTCATGAAACTGCGGAAATATCAGACAAAACAACAGGTGGAACACTGGTTCGCTTTGTTCATAATGATTTTTTACAAATTTTGTATGAAAATGGTATCATTGGCTTGGCTGGATTTCTCGGTATTTGGTTATTTGTAATTTGGAGAGCAGTATTTTCTGCAATGATTTGCTGTAGATCGAATGACCTTCCTACTTTTGGCTTAATTATCGCACTTCTCACTTCATGTATCACCTTTCTCATTGAAAGTTTTTTCGAATTCCCAACTCGGTCACCCTGCGCCCTTATTGTAGGATGGACTAGTTTAGGCCTTCTATTCGCCATTTCGCAACAAAGCGGTACTGTTGAAACTAAGACTACGCCTACTCCAATTAATCCAAAATACAATCTTCTACTAGGGACGCTTGCAGTTTTAATTATTCCCTATGGATGTATCCTAGCCAAAAATCTTTTTTGGTCTAATATTTTTCATTTTCAAGGAAGGATTGCTGGAGATTACGGAGAGAAGGATAAAAGTTTAAAATTCCACAGAAAGTCGATTTCATATGCACCATGGGAACACCATTCAAGAAAGTGGGAATGTTTTTACCTCTTAACATTTAAAAAGCAATTCCCTGAAGCACTTGAAGCAATCAATAATACACTCAAGGTACATCCAGGATGTTTGATTGCTCATCAAAATAAAATCGCAGTCCTGCTCAATGAATTCAAAGATAAGAACGTGGCCATACAAGCCTACCGAGAGATGAAAAGAGCGGCCCCCTTTCATCCCTATACTCAACAGGAATCTCAAAAATTCTCCTCGCTTCAAAAATGAAAGTTTATGGGATTCAGCTCCAATCGGAATGGGAAAATAAAGATGAAAACTTTCGCAAAGTAGACACTCTTTTAGAGAATTATAACATCGAAAAAAATTCATTACTTATTTTACCTGAAATGTTTGCCACAGGCTTTTGCTTGGAAACCGAAAAAACACTCCTAAACGAACCCCATAAGACTGAAAACTATCTTTCCAACCTATCTAAAGATAAAGAATGCTGGGTAATTGCCGGTATGACTCAGCCAAGTGAACAAAAGGGAAAAGCTTATAATTGTGCAGTCACTTTTTCACCAGATGGAGAAAAGGCGCTCTGCACCCCTAAGATTCATACCATTCCAATATTGGGTGAGGATAAAGTTCATATCAAAGGTTCAACTGTGGAGAACTTTGAACTTCATTCTTTCATGGTTACTCCCTTTATTTGCTATGACTTACGTTTCCCAGAGGCTTTCAGGTTAGCGATTACTAAGGGTACAGATATTTTTATTATAATTGCCTGCTGGCCACAAAGCAGAATCGAACATTGGACAACCCTTCTTCAGGCAAGGGCAATTGAGAACCAGTCTTATGTCATTGGAGTCAATTCTGTGGGAAGAGATCCCAAGTTGAAATATGGCGGACGATCACTCATTATTGATCCTACTGGCGAGGTGCTGGCAGATGGGGGAGAAAGCGAGTCGGTAATTGAAGGAATAATAGATAAGAAATTTATTGAATCATGGCGGAAGGAATTTCCCGCACTCGATGATATAAGAACAGATTTGAGTTAATCAGTAACTCGAGAACGAATCTCGATTCAATTAATTGGACCAAAGGGATTTTGGTAAATTAATCTTGGCCAATATACGGTCAATTTTGAGAAGTTCATCTTTAGAAAACGCGGCTTGTTTAATCGCCTTTACATTCTCTAATATTTGAGAAGCGGAACTTGCACCAATCAGAGCACTGGTTACCCGATTATCCCGAAGGACCCATGCTAATGCCATCTGAGCCAATGATTGGCCACGCTGTGCAGCATGATCATTTAACTCCCTGATTACTGTAATGTTTTGGTCACTTAACTCGTTTTTCCGCAAAGGGGAATTTTTTATAGTTGCCCGAGAACCCGCAGGTAAGCCATTTAAATATTTATCGGTCAGAAGACCCTGAAAAAGTGGACAAAATGCGATTATGCCAAGCCCATGTTCTTCACAGGTACCAATTAATTCATCTTCAATCCAGCGATTCAACATCGAATAATTAGGCTGATGGATTGCGAGAGGAGTAAAATTGTATTCTTTCGATACTGAAACGGCTTCTTGAGTTGATTTTGCGGAATAACTGCTGATTCCTACATAAAGAGCTTTTCCTTGACTCACCGCTGTATCCAATGAACCTATCGTTTCATCAAGTGGGGTATCCGAATCAAATCGATGCGAATAAAAGAGGTCAAAATAATCAACCTTCATTCTTTTCAGCGACTGATCAAGACTTGCAAGCATATATTTCCTCGAACCCCACTCCCCATAGGGTCCGGGCCACATATCATAACCTGCCTTACTCGTAATCAAAATTTCATCACGAGGTAAATCCTTGAGAATTTGACCCACATTTGACTCAGCAGATCCGTAAGGTGGACCATAGTTGTTGGCCAGATCAAAGTGGGTGATTCCTTGATCGAATGCGGTATAAATCATTTCCTTTTGATTACTGGTCGGGGAACCACCCCCAAAATTATGCCAACATCCGAGTGTAATCGCAGGCAGTTTGAGTCCCCACCTGCCACATTTCCTGTATGGCATTCGCCCATCATAACGAGATGGATTGGAACTACTTTTCAAAACGAGCTAGACTGACAATTGATCAGGAATCTGCCTCAATCGTTTCGCCCTCTAACTCCTCGTCTTCGGGTTCAACCTCGAGTTGTTCACCAAGATATTCTTTTACACTAAGGTCACCCACGAAGGAAAGTCCATCACGTCTTTCAACTACATGATATCTTTCAACATATTTTTGCACCACATGTATTTTGGCATCCAAAGGTTGAACAATAAGCAGTTGAAGGTGAAACTCCTTGAATAAATCGAGGAGGTACTGAGAGAATTCATCATCCGTTTTACTAAACATTTCATCTACTGCAACCAATCGAAAAGTTTCGGTCTGTTTTCCTCCCACATCAATTCCGTATTGGTATGCAATTGCAGTTGCTAGAATAGTGGACGCCAAACGGTTTTTTTCTCCCCCTGACTTTCCTGCTGCCCCACTGTAACTTTGTCTTAAAGTATCTTCATCCTTGTAAAACTCATCCGCACGAAATTTAAACCAATTCCTGACATCGATTACCCGTTCTGTCCAATTCGTATCGAGTTCCAATTCAGCTAAAAAATGCTCCACTCGATGGTACCGTTCCCGTCTACGCTCATCTTCGTCATCGGCTTCCAAATCACCTTCCAGTGCATGGCGACGAAGTTTTTTAAACTTACGGACACCGTCATCTCCAGCATCTTCAAACTTGAGTTGTATATAGGTCTCTTCCTTACGGTCAAAAGTAACACGAGAAAGATGTTCATTTAATTCATTAATTCTCTTTCTTATTCGGTCCCGATGGGATTCTAATGCTTCACTAAACCCTGAAACCTCTTCGGGCACCTGAACACGGAGAAGTTCTTCAAAACGAAGTCGGTTTTTAGCCAAGTCCTCCTCTTGTATCTGCCTGCGAATTTCCTCAAACGATGCATAAGTTGAATCGTTGTAACCGTCATCTAGTTCAAGATTTAATTCGTCCTGGAAAGCCTGGTTTTTTGCATCAGCAATAAATCGTTGCATTGCGGCAACATTTTTATCCCGAAACTTATCCAACCCAGAATCAAGCTTGTGAATCTTTGCATCTAATTTATGAGAAGCAAGACGAGCAGATTCTTCAATGTCATCCGGTTTTTCTGGAGGTTCACCAAATTCAGTGGCGATATCCTTAAACAATTCCTCTCTTCTTTGTTCAGCCAATTCACGAGTTTCTGTATCTGGACTGTCTTCGCCACTAGTTTCTTCAATAAATTCATCCATACTCTTAACGAGCAAGGAACGAAGTGAAGTCATACGAGACTCATTTCTCTCCGCACGTGCTTCAACTCCGCCAATTCTTTGTAACACCTCATCACGAGTATTCTGACTTTCCTCCAACTGAACCGTGGCGCTGTCCCGATCTTCCTTTAGCTTTTTGAGAACATCAGAGCCCCCCACAATTACCCGTTCCTCCTCCTCTAAGTCAGCGATTCGACTCGCCAACCCAAGTTGATCGATATCAGAAAATTCATTAGCACAGGCCTGAATTTGAGCACCAGATCGTAGTTTCACGCGACTGGACTGCCTCTCTGATTCCGCTTCCCTCATAGCTCGACCCGAATTATCTAGTTCTTCACGCCATTTAATAAGAGAATCATCAAGGGTTCTTTGCTTAGGATTCACATCCCAACCGAGAACCCAATTTGTTGCGTCATCGAGATACCTTGAATCATCTTTATCTCGAAGTACTCCATCACTTTTAACTAATCCTTCTAAAGTTAATGCAAACGGATTTTTAATAAATTCCTGATCCCTTATTGATCTACAAATATGAGGAAACCGATCTGCTAACTCAGAACGCAACCAAGTCTGCCTCGACTTCTCCATTTCTGGACGAAGAGAAAGTTTGGCGACCACAGAATCATCATGCAACTTTGGATTTTTTCGATCAGACTGAGGGCAAATAAAAGAAAGTCGTTCCCCAAGGTGGTTCACTTCAAGAAAAGCTTCCGCCTCCTCAGCTAATTTTTGTGGAACAACAATGGTCAAAGAAAAATTTCGTAACAGTCTTTCAACAGGACCAGTCCATTTCACCTCGTCCGGGACTACCTGTATTAATTCTCCCACAAAAGGTAATTCTTTCGCATCCCGATCCAATGCAGTTGCGAGTCCGCTGCGTAAGCGGGCAATCTCAGAAGGAATATTTGAATTAGCTTCCAGTAGATACCTTCTTTCCTCCTCTAAACTATCAACTTTTTCATTCGCTATTTTAAGAAGGTAAGAAATTTCAGGAATCTTTTCATCAATTTCTATGACCTTTGCTTCGAGCCTTGGAATTCGATTATCAAGCTCGCGACGAAGAGTTAAAAAATCTTCTTCTTCTTGTACTTTTATACCCTTCTCCCATGAAGACAGGTGCCTTTCAAAAGTTGCGGCTCTTTTTGAAACAACTTCACGCTTATCTCGCAAGCGATCCATCTCCGCACCCACCTGTTCAAGTCGTCGATTTTCATCACTGTCAGCAAGTGCGCGTTCAAGATGGTTCAATTTTTCTCGTAAGCGGTCCACCTCGATTCGGGCACTTTTAAGTCGTGCCCTTTCTGCTTCCTCCTGATGTTTTAATTCAGTAACCCACTCGACCCTTCGGTCAAGCTCTGCTTGGGCATAGTATGGTTCAATTGAATTGCGAAGTTCATCCGCGTAAGTGCGTTCTTCATTCGCTTTTAAAAAAGAGGTGTGCGTACTCTTGATTTCATCCAGTTGTTCCAACTGATAAGCAGCAGTCTCAATCCGACGGTGAGTACTTCGCAAATCATCAAATCGTTCCTGCAATGCAAGCAGTTTTTCTTTAGAACCACCGTCATCCAACATATGCTCACGAATAAACTGGGTAAGGTCTTTAACATCCTTAATACAAACTGCCTGATTAAAGATTGACATAGGAGAACGATTGCCCAGATCGGTGTCCATAAAAAGCATCGATTCGAACTTTTTGTGGTACGCCGTAAAAGAATCAAAAACTGTCAAATTTCGTTCTTTGATTAACCGTCGAATATTATCTACATCTCCTAAATCATTAAAATCTTCATCCACGGAGAGTTTTCTTTTTTCAACTATATAAACCTTATCCACTTTCCCGCCCGGAAGGCACCAAAGAACTTGAGCAATAGAAACATCGGTCTTGTAGGCTTCATTGTAAAAGTGAGCCAGTAATACGGTGTAAGATTCACCGGGTTTACGGAGGGTTTCCTTTCTGCCCTGCCCAGTAGTTGCATCGTGAATTTCTGAGTAAGCACCCAAAACATAATCCCGTTCATTCCTTTCACGACTTCCTGCCTGGCTTGAAGCTACATTATAATTTCTGACACGATTCGGCACCAGAAGAGTGAGAAGAGCATCCACAATTGTTGACTTCCCTGACCCATTCCGGCCGGTAACCATTGAAGTTCTTCCATCCGGGCGCATCGAATAGACCTCGTTATGAAAGGTACCCCAATTCAAAACCGAAAGCTCATGCAGTCGGTAACCGGCAGTTGATTTGTCCGGCGAAAATTCAAGTTCTAATTGTGATTCAAGCATCTTCCTCCTCCATATCATGATCTAGTTCGGGTGATCTTCTTTTAATTTGATCACGAATCTCGGCTAACTTTTCGGGTGGTAGTTTTGCTTTTATTATCCGTTCGACGCGGTAAAGCCCCCCCTCTTTGTCACGTACTTTTTTTAAAATTCCCCATTCTTCGAATTTCGTGACCAAAGCGGAAATCTGACGGTGTATTTTTTTCTCATCATGTAATTCTGGGTAATACGGGGTCATGGTATCTCTCAAATCCATTGCAGAACGATAGAGGTGGTCCCCTTCTTCTTGATTTTGTTCAAACCGCATAAGTTCTTCCCTAAGCAAAACCATAAAAATGGTTTGATGATAGGATAGTCTGGTTCGTCTTAAAACTCGAGGCAAAGGGGCTTCTGCTCCATCATCCCAACTCTCTAGTTCCGATTCGTCGATCTCTTCTCGTTGTCGGACAAATGCATAGCCAGCCGAATCATCTCGGGCAACCTCCATGCCAATTTCAAAAAAATGGTTTCGTATCTTGTCCCATTCCGCACCCAAACGACCCCAAAGATCTAAATCTTCCTGATAAATCGGTCCATTAAGGAGACGAACAATGACATGACGGTGAGTAATAGCTGGATTCATAATAAATTTCGTTGAAAAACAAGTTGCTGTACCTCGACAAAACGAGGTTGTGAAGGCCGGTTTAAATCGATGCTAATAATTTCATCCGATAGAATTTCATGTCGATTGTCCTCTCCTGCGATTACTCGGTAACACACAACATCAACAATTCCTCGTTCTAAAGGATACTTTTCAACTATATCAGTAAGACTGATTTTTTCGTTTTCCTCAAGAACTTCATCAACCCGCTCCCTGAATTTTCCTAAATCAAGTGGCTCGCCAACCGAGTGAAGAATTTCATTCATCCATTCGATATCGTCTGGCTTTGCTTTCTCAACCTTGGCGAAGGGCTCCACCGCCTTGGGTTCCCAAAATTCTGCCTCCATTAGTGTGAAGAACTGGGCTCTTATATCGATTTCGAACTCCCAATCCTCGGGTGGTTCATCTCGCAATTGAAAAGCCTGTTGTCGAATCGAGGTTAAGGTTTCCCTAATTTGTCGGCCTGAACCTCCCGCATGATCTCCCACAACTTGGCGAAGTTTTCGACTAATCCGCCCATAAGCTCCATGAGCCGCACCAGCTTCACCAAATAATCGTTCACCTAAATTACTAAACACTTTTGTAGGATCCAATCCTCGCTTTCGGGCGATATCAGAAGTCTGTTCAGCCAGTCCACGTAGCTTTCGTGCCAATGCCGGGTTGGTCATCATAGTACGAAATCCAAAATAACTCTTCCCCTGGTCACAATCCCGAAGTTCCTCATCCGCATCAAGAACTCGCTCCACAATATCTCCCTTGGATGCAACACCTTGTGCGTAGAGCTTGGAGATTTCTTTTGCATGGTCTTTAAAGAACTCCTCAATCGCACGAAAATCAGAAAGGAAATGTTCCACCAAGTCGGACAAATCGTAAACCTGATCCCGTATTACATCTTCTCCAAAAATTGGTGCTTCTCCTGTTTCCTGAATCTTACGAATTTCCTCATCAATGTCTTCTCTTTTACGTACTAACTCGCGAATCCTTGCCTCAGGATCTGCATTAACTCCTTGAGTGAGATTTTGCATCTCAAGCATAATACGGTTAAATCGAGATTCAGTAGTTGCGTAACCACGGTGCTGCATGGCTAGTAAATCCTGTAACCAACTAAGAACTTTTTCAGAATGCCTGGTTAAACGAAATACATATTCTTCCCGATCTTCATTATATGTTTTGGTGAGGAATCGATGTTCCTCATCGCACCACTCATCCAAGTACTCTTGGGGTAATCTTTTGGGGGCATCAAAATCCTCAAGCTCACGCATTTGTTCGATATGTTCAGATAATGTGCCTACCAGCTCCTCCTCCGAAGCTTCTACTACACCCCAATGCTTGAATGTTTTGAAGAAGAATCCTGCGACAAAGGAGCCCAATCTACCACGCATCAAGCGTAATGCAGGCGACTCGTCAAAAAGGTGCAAAAAATCTTCGTCCATATTTAATCAATAATAAATTGTCCTCTCAGATTGAGAACCTAAGAACTCAAGTCAAAGAGAAGTTATTACCAATCGAAATTGCTTGTGAAAAACATTTCAGGATACCTATTTCTTTGCTCGGCTCGCAGGTTGTAAAAACGAACGATCTTTAATCTCTTAGCCGTAGTCTTCTCATTTGATTTCCACCTCCGATGTAGAGCGATCCGCTCCAATAAGAAATGTTTTCAGCTTCCCCACCAACATCATACCGAGCAAGCTCAATCCCAAGGTCTAAGTCAAAAACTCGCACTTCATTCAAATTGCCCAAAGCTAAAAAAAGCCGTCCTTTTTCATCAAACGCCACTCCTCTAGGCTCTACTCCTGAAGGAGAAAAATCAACTAAAGTCCAGGAATCCACTAAAATTAAGTCCTCCGGTATATCATAAACAACCACCCGCGAGGCATCGGGTTCTGCTGCAACTAATTGTTTTCCATTAGGGCTCATTGCTAATCCCTCCACTCTTACCAAATCGTCATTGAGAATTCCCACATAACCAATGTCAGGTCTAATTCGGTAAATAGTACCAGAATGCGGTGAGCTCACGAATAAATCGCCATTGGGAGCAATTGCCAAATCCTTGACCGTCCCAAAGCGATAGCCATCATACGAATCTGCAAGAACCTCGAGCTTATGTGCAGAGGGTGAAATACGAAGCAACTTTCCCGTACCCGCATCGGTAACTAAAACCCTATTTTCCTTGTCTACCCGAATTCCTTCCGCCCTGGGTGTAAAATCACCAACTGGGGAGATCCATTCTTCTAAATCGATAAAAACTTCCGGTTTTGTATTGGGGCCAGAACTATATTTACCAATTTGACCCTCTTTTTGAAAATTAGCCAAAAAAAGATCACCTTGTTCGGAAAATGCGATTCCTCCCTTTTGTTTCAATCCTGGAGTAATCAGTTCTGTGATAACTAATTCAGCGGGTGGAAGAGTATCCCCATTACCAAGCGAAACCATACTAAAAGGCTGTTGGGAAGTTTGCACACACCCAAATCCTCCCCCGAGTAGGAGAAAGATATTCGTGACATACCAATCTAATCTGTATTTCAAGTTAGTTTCAAAAGCGAAGTTTCATTAAAACAATGATAACCTGATTTCGACAAAGAAAAAAGATACGAAAAAAATACTTTCTCATTAGAACATGAAACAAAAAACCTTACTAGCAGCAAAAAATGCATGGCAAGAGGCGGAAGCCATTCTAGTTGGCTCGGGTGCGGGAATGGGTGTGGACTCTGGATTACCTGACTTTCGTGGAGATTCAGGTTTTTGGAAAGCCTACCCTCCCCTAAAAAAACTGGGGGTTCAATTTGAAGAAATTGCTGATCCCCATTGGTTCAAGAAGAATCCTGCTCTCGCTTGGGGATTCTATGGTCATCGCTTTAATCTTTACCGCAAAACTAAACCCCATGAAGGATTCAAAATTCTCTTGGAAAAAAACTGTGAAGAAAAGATTCCAATGTTTATTTTTACATCCAATGTCGATGGACATTTTCAAAAAACGGGATTTCAGGAAAATCAAATTATGGAATGTCATGGTTCTCTGATGCATTTTCAATGTATCGAAGAGTGCGGTCAGCCAATTTGGCCAATCGGTCCAGATTTACATTTACAAATTAACACCGACAATTTACTAGCCAAAGAACCATTACCCAGTTGCCCGCAGTGCGGTTCTCTTGCACGACCCAATATTCTTATGTTTTCTGACTTTGCTTGGAATAGTACCAGAACTTACGCACAAAGACAAAGGTTCGAGAAATGGATCGATAAATTAAACAACAAAAAACTACTCATTATTGAGTTGGGTGCGGGCACAAACATTCCAACTGTTCGATTAACATGCGAAGAAGTCTATCAATCTACTGGAAATCAATTTATTAGGGTTAACCCAAGAGAATCTAAGTGCGAATTACAAAACACACTTTCCCTACCCATGGGTGCAAAAGATGCAATAAAAGTAATCTCTCAGAAATACTAAAGAACTCCCACTGTTATTAATATAATTTAAAATCATTTGAAATTAAAGTTTTGAAATTACATTAGACGGTCCCACTAGAGACCAATCAATTTATTTCTCTAATTTAACAAGAAATAAATCCTTCATCTTTTTAGCCGAACCAATCATTTCCAAATCATACTGAACATTACCCGTGGAAATTGCATCCCCTCCCCCATGACCGGTAAGTTCAAAAAGGTAATACGGATCATCCTGGTCCACTTCAACGAGACAAGTGTAAAGGAGTGAGGGCTGCCCGAGCAAAGAGTCGGGGAAATCATTACTGGAATCTCTTGGGGCATTAATCTCCACACAAAGCACAAATTCATTCCCCTTGCCTGATTGAAGGTATGGATCCAGGGCAAAGCGGTGTGCTTCCGTTGCCCCACTTACTGCATCTATTTCTCCGGATGGAGAAATTCCTGAAAACAAGGTATAACGATGACGCCAGAGTGGCAAAATATGACTCCGTTGTGTTCGGTAATCCTCCCAGAGTGGAACTTCAGAATATGCAAGGGATTGTTCGAGAAATAGAGTCTCAATCATTGATCCAATGGTACTTTCTGCCCATACCGCAATGGAAGGCATAGGATTTAAATCTTTACGAAAACTCAGATTGATTGATATCCCGCTTCCATTTCCGTCCTGACTTTTTCGAACGATCCATTTTCGATAAGGTGCAGGTTGATCAAAACCAACGAGGTTTGAAGATCTAACAATTTGAGCACTGTTCTTATGCTCGTAACTATTTTCGATTAACCAGGAGGCAGGAGGCAGATTATAAATCGCTGCGTAGACTAAAAAACCACAGGCAACACCAATCATAAGTACCTGTAGACGGAAAGACAGCCTTTGCTTACCCTTTGTAATTCGATTACTGAAGTACGGCACTCGTGCCACAATATGCAGAATCACTAAAACTAAAGTGATGAATCCTGCAATAATATGAATGTTCGTGACAGAAAGTGAAAATGGCTGAAAATACGCCAAGGTGCCCGTAGCAGCTAAAGCTGAAAAGCTAAACAAAAGGCCAAAATTGACCAGGTGTCTCATCTAACTGCTAATGCCCACTTTTACTCGGATTATTAACCAGTTTTGTCCCATCAAAACCAATTAAATTCCTGAGCTCCTTAATGTGAGACTGTCCGACTTCTTTGGGAGAGGCTTTATGTTTCTTACATAGCACTGCAGCATAGCCAGTCGCAATTCCCATTTGTCCGCAGGTATTCATAACCCGTGGTCCGCAGAGTCCGACATGAGTGCAGCTAAAGCATCGACCAGCCATCATTAAATTTGAAAGATTTCTTGAATAAAAACTACGAAAAGGGATGAAGTAGTAACCTCCAGTTTTATGAAACATAGCTGTTGATAGAAAATCTTCCTTGGCTCCTTTTAATTTTCGTTGGTAATGACCGTCCACCTCCCGTTTCTCCACAACAACAGCATCTGGAAACTCCCGGCGTTTAATCGCATCATGCATATCATAAATGTGATCCCCCATTAACCGACGGGACTCACGCTTCCCACCAACATATGCGACCCACTTCAATTTATTCGGAGCATATTTCGGATTTTTCTTAGCATTGGAAAATGAGCCAAATATTGCACGCAACATGTGATCGCGAATTTCTTCCGCATCATCAACTTGGTTTAAATCATTGTCAGAATACTCCCAATACCATTCTCCTTTAGAAGCAACATGTTTACCAGACACCGGTATGGCCCATGGAACCTTGGGGAAATCCTGTTTTTGGTTAGTTCGCTCGCTATTCCATAAAACACTTGTTCCCATGACTCGGTTATCCGCTTTCTTCGGACTCCATAAATCACCATATTTATCCCAGCCTTCATCATGCTGGGAAGCTGCTTCACGACCGTAGCGGTAGTCAGCTCCAGCCCAGTAACCTAGCCAACCGTCTCCAGTCGCATCAATAAAAATCGGTGCACGAAATCTTTTAATCTTACCACCCGTTACCTCTCTTGCCTCTACACTGAGAATTTCATCTCCCTTTTTCTCTAATCCACACGCTGTATGGTGGGCAAATAAATCAACACCGGACTCAGCCATAGTTTTTTCTCTTTTAACCTGATCAACTTTGGCTTTGTCATTTCCATTTGGATAATGAATCGTGTCGATTGATTTGAGAATATCTGAACCATAGCCATGGATACCAAGGGTATGAACCCTGATCTCCTGGCTGGCATTACCTCCAAAAAGCGGACGATCCTGAATCACCGCGACGCTTAGTCCTTGAGAACGAGCCGCGAGTGCGGCTCCACAACCAGACATACCCCCTCCAACAACAACAAGGTCGAAAGATAACTCCTCGACTTTTTCCTTCGACCGACCGGCGAGTATATCCTTCCAGTCAGATAATTCCTTAAGATCATCCTCCGGCAAAGACGGATTTGATTCCTGGGTAAAAAATATTGCATCACAACGTCCATCAAACCCAGTCAGGTCGCGAAGGGAAACTTTGGTTTTTCCAGCTTTAGTAATTTCAACCGAACCACCGGACTGCCAGTGCCAGGATTCCTCAGCTTCACCAAAAGTTGTCTGCAGAGGCTTGCCTTCAACTAAGACCTGAAAGCGTCCCGGTGACTGCCACTGCCCCTTGCACCAGTCCCGATTCCTAACCCAGACATTCCATTTACCCGACGTAGGCAAATCTACTACAGTCTCAGCATCTTCAACCGGTTTACCCATTCCATGGGCCAATAGATAATTTCCACCCATCTGTAAATAATGCTGGGTATCGATTTTCCAACCACCCGTTTTGGCAAAGGAGGAGGCCTCTAGCAATACACCTGAACGACTTAACACGGCACTGGGCTTGGCACCGATTAGATAATTAGGAACAGTAAGAGATGCAACCCCCACCCCACCTATTACGCGAAGAAATTCTCGCCTTTGTGAAATTTGTTTTTTCATAACTTTGTTAGCATTATTAGATGATTAAGAAAGTATATCCTTGATAATATGTCCGTGAATATCGGTTAAACGAAAATCTCGACCCTGAAATGGATAAGTGAGTTTTTTGTGATTCACTCCCATAAGATGCATAATTGTGGCGTTCAGATCATGAACATGTACTGGGTTCTCGGTAATGTTATAACAATAATCATCAGTGGCTCCATAAGACATGCCTTTTTTAATTCCTGCTCCCGCCATAAAAATAGTGAAGCATCTGGGATGATGGTCCCTGCCATAATTTGTTTCTGTCAGTTTACCCTGTGAGTAAATGGTTCTACCAAACTCTCCTCCCCAAACAATAAGAGTATCCTCCAATAGCCCTCGTTGCTTAAGGTCTTTGATTAATGCGGCAGTAGGCTGATCCACATCCCGGCATTGTCCCTTAATTGCATTGGGTAAACCACCGTGGTGGTCCCACCCCATATGAAACAATTGAATGCATCTGACATCGCGCTCGGCCATACGTCGGGCAAGCAGACAATTTGCAGCGTAGGTTCCTGGTTTTAAAACATCTGGGCCATAACTGTCTAAAATATGTTTTGGTTCTTGGGACGCATCCGTTAATTCGGGGACGCTTGTCTGCATGCGAAAGGCCATTTCATACTGCGAAATTCTGGCATCAATCTCGGGATCTTTAACCAGTTGATGATCCTTTCGGTTGAGCTTAGCCAATTCATCCAACATATCGCGCCTCATTGAACGGTTCATTCCTTTCGGATCGGACAGATAAAGCACCGGATCACCCGAATTTCTGAATTTCACTCCTTGGTGTTGAGTGGGAAGAAAACCGGCACCCCAGAGTCGATCATATAACGGTTGATCATTGGGACGCCCCGTCCCCCATGAAGTAAGAACAACATAAGACGGTAATTCCGAATTTTCGGTTCCCAGACCATAACTCAGCCATGAGCCAATACTCGGACGACCTGCTAATTGATGCCCGGTTTGGCAAAAAGTGATCGCAGGATCATGATTTATTGCCTCGGTATGCATTGATTTAATAAAACACAACTCATCTGCCTGCTTGGACAAGTGGGGTAAAACATCACTCATCCACTGTCCAGACTGACCATGCCGGGCAAATTTAAAAATACTGGGAGCAACCGGAAAATTTTTCTGCCCCGAAGTCATGGTTGTCAATCGCTGCCCCTTACGAATGGATTCCGGTAAATCCTGACCACGAACTTTCTCCATGGATGGTTTTGGATCAAAAAGGTCCATCTGAGAAGGTGCTCCGGACTGGAATAAATAAATAACCCGTTTCGCTTTGGCTGGAAAATTGGGAAAGCCCTGTAAACCAGGATCTTGGGCTTGCCCTTTATGCGGGGATAATAATCCGGCCAACGCAGTTGCGCTAAGCGCCGCCGCTCCATTGCGAAGAAAAATTCGCCGATTCAAAAAATCCTGAGTAGATGAAAGATTTGTTTTGGAAGTGAGTAGCTGATTAAATTGATTCATAATAATGACTCCTAATCTTTGGTGATAACACGGTCTAAATTTAAAAGCACATTCGCAGTGACAGTGTAAGCGGCTAATTCAATGGGTTCTAAATTTTCATCCGGCTGCTTTTTCCCATGGGAAATAATCTGCTTTGCAGCCTCCTGGTTTTCCTGAAAATGAATTTTTCTTTCCTCAAATCCTTTTTGTAATACAGAAAGAGTCTGCTTATCGGGACTTCGTGATGTGGCCAACCGGTAGCCAGTGGTTAATCGATCACGAATACCTGGCCCTCCTTCATTCATCATTCTTTCGGCTAGGCTCCGTGCTGCTTCCACATAGGTGACCTCATTCAGTAAAGCAAGAGCCTGCAATGGCGTGTTCGTACGGGAGCGCTTGGGGTAGCAGACTTCCCGGTTTGGTGCATCAAATAAAAGCATCGAAGGAGGAGCAGCGGTTCGCTTCCAAAAAGTATACATACTACGTCGATACAACCCCTCGCCCTCATCTGCTATATAGTTTTTCAAATTCCCATAACGGTTTGTTTCGGACCAAACTCCCTCAGGCATGTAAGGACGGGTGCTGGGACCACCGACTTTTTTAATCAGTAACCCACTGCTTGCCAAAGCCTGATCCCGAACCAATTCGCCATGTAGCCGAAAACGGGGACCTCTGGCCAAGAGACGATTCTCAGGATCCTTTTTAAAATAACCATCCGGAGCTGAGGAATTCTGACGATAAGTTTTACTCAGCATGATAAATTTAATCATGCCCTTCATATCCCAGGCCTGTGCAGGTTTTCCATTTATTTTAGGTAAAGCCGTAGGCTTGGCAAATTCCACCGCCAACCAGTCAAGTAGTTCTGGGTGAACTGGCCATTCCGCCTGCGAACCAAAATTCTCTGAAGTCTTCACAATGCCCACCCCAAATAAACGCTCCCAGATTCGATTTACCCAAACCCGGGCAGTCAAAGGATGATCCCCCGATACCAGCCATCGAGCTAAACCGAGACGATCATTAGGCTGACCTTCGGGCAATGGGGGTAAAGCTGCAGGTAATGACCTTCCTACTTTTTCGGTCGGTTGATCATATTCTCCACGATTTAAAATGAATGCATCCCGAGGGGCGGACTTTTCCTTCATGATCATGGTGCTAGGCACTTTCGACATGAAATCATCTAAAGCTTTTTTGGATTTATCTGCATTTACTTTTGCCACAGAAACGGGATTTTCCACCTTTGTGCGAAAATACTTTTTCAATTGGTTTAATTCTTTAGGAGCTAAACCCTCAACATTCTTACGCACGAGAGGAGCGAGATTTTCTGGAATTCCAGATACCCCATCTAAAGAACTTACCTTTTTCTCCGCATATTGGATACGAAAGCGACCGAGATTGTGATCAGAGAATGCAGATTGATGATAAATAGTGATCACCAATTCCGCTCCCTCAGGAACAGAGATCGGAGACTTTGCCATAAACATAGCCATGAGCGATTTCTGTTTGGAAGGATTGCTCCCATAAACAGCCCACCCCTTGGATCCCTTTTTCTTCAGGTTCGCAGCATTTTTAACGACTTGAATAGCAGGGTATCCTTCCTGCTCATAACTAGCCTCAGCCTTGTCCAATTTCAAGACGATTGGTTTTTTATTTTTGTCTTTATATTGCAACCTAACTTCCAGTCCGGTCATTACAAAATTTCCATTTCCTGACCGCCCAAATTTGATTCCCTTAAAAGATGGATCGGAAAAAGATTCAAGTAAAACTCCCGATAATTGCGTCGATTTAAAAGGACTTCTAATTTCATAAGTATCATTCGATGGATTCTTACCAGTCCCCAACCAGGATTCGTCCTTTTGTTTTTTAAACTGGGCTCCTCCCTTACTGACCACCTGTTCATTTTCCAATTTTTGCCACAGGGTCGAGGTACGATCTTCTGTGCCCAACTCTTCACGGGTTTCCTTGATCCATTCCTCCAAAGCCGGGTCCATCTTTTTCTCAGCCTCTTTGGTTGCAGTCTGATTCTGTTTTAAGGTTTTTTCCAGTTCCAGAATTCGTTTTTTCTGCTCGTCATTGGATACCTTAATAAAAGGAGGAGTATTAAATCCATTTTTCCCATTAGCTGCCAGTACACCACTCTCATCATTTGAATTAAAATAGGCAAAAAATTCAAAGAACTCCTTTTGAGAGATCGGATCATATTTATGATCATGGCAACGGGCACAACTCATAGTAAGGGCGAGCCAAGTAGTTCCGGTTGTTTCAACCCGGTCAATCACTGTTTCCACAAACCACTCATCCACAATCCGTCCGCCCTCCCCGTTCAACCTATGGTTCCGATTAAACCCGGTTGCCACAACCTGATCCTGGGATGGATTGGGTAACATATCACCAGCCAACTGTTCGATAGTAAACTGATCAAAAGGAAGATTTCGGTTAAAGGCATTAATTAACCAGTCTCGCCAAAGCCACATATCCCGACTCCCATCACTTTGAAATCCATTACTGTCTGCATAGCGTGCCAGATCTAACCATTCAATCGCCATTCTTTCCCCGTAGTGCTGAGAACCGAGCAAACGGTCCAATACTTTTTCATATGCATTCTCAGAAGTATCAGCTAGAAAATCGTCCACCTCACTCAGGGTTGGAGGTAATCCGGTTAAATCAAGACTGACCCGACGTAACAAAGTTTCCTTATCCGCTAAAGCCTGCATTTGCATTCCTTCTTCACTTAATCGTTTTTGAATAAAACCATCAATGGGATGTTTAGCACCCGTGACTTTGGGAACCGCTTTTCTTTGGGGATTTATAAATGCCCAATGACCTTGGTATTCAGCGCCCTGTTCTATCCATTTTTTTAGAATTTCCTTTTGCTCTAGAGTGATCGACTTCCCGCTATCCAAGGGAGGCATATGTTCATCGTCATCATCCGAAAGAAAGATTCTCGCAATAATCTCACTCTCATCCGGATCCCCCTCAACAATGGCAGGGAAGCCAGATTTTGCATTCTTAAAAGCATCACTTTCGAGGTCCAAACGAAGGCCACCTTTTCTTTCCTTTTCATCCGGACC
>JAQXBH010000239.1 GCA_029252505.1 Opitutales bacterium
AAGATTGATTCTATTACATGCCTTGGAATGATTCATCAGGCAGTTTCACGATTACTTGATCTTTGGAAGCCCTATCACTTGTCCTGCGAGGCTACTATCTATGTACAGAACTTTAAGACTGCTCAAATTATGGGTGCTGCTCGCGGAGCGGCACTATCAGCATCGGCAATTCGAGATATTCCTGTCTTTGAATACGCTCCTCTTCGGGTCAAGCAGGCGGTGGTTGGTTTTGGACGGGCGAGTAAGGAACAAATGTCTCAGACACTTGCACAAATGCTACATCTACCCAAACCTCTGCCTTACGACCAATCGGATGCCCTCGGACTTGCATTATGTCATGCTTTAACTTGGCACCCGGGGTAGAAAAGGCATCAAAAAAATAATCGGGATGGTAGGAGAGGGCGTTTACCACTCGAGCATCCAACTAAGTTCACATTTACGATTATTCCGTCCTGAATTACATCTAGCATAGACCCAGGGTTAATTCCAAAATCTCCCCTACTGAGTGGTAATTGTCCTTTCAGTATAATTAGATCTCCCGGTTTTCGGTCATACTTTTTTCGTGCATTTCGAAGATATTTAATGGTTACCGGGAAGGTAATGGGAGAAGTTTTGTTTTTAAGTCGTAGGGTGCCAAATGCATCTGCGTAAAGGATCTCATCTTTCCAATGTGCATTGCGTAAGCCTGCTAATTGGAAAATAATCTTAGGATACTTCATTGAATTGAGCCATCTGGGTTGATGGGCATCGCCGTCCACTTTATGGTAACCAAAATGGAGTGCTCTTGCGTCTAAATGGACAGAACCCACTGTCTTCGAAGGAGATTTTGTTGAAAATTGGATTCCTCCCCTCACTCTTTCGAAAGAACCCCTGACTTGACCGACTCCAAAAAGTGTACCTTTTTGCAATCTTACATCAATTTGGCTGAGTTTCCCCAAGGGCTGAAGATCAAAATCAGTCGCACCCAAGGTGAAATTCGCGATTATGAATAAGCACCAAAGATAGTTTTTTACTATTTTCTTGAACCACATTACAGAATAAATAAGTAAATAAAAGATTGTGATTTGTCGATTAGTCTTCTTTTGAATGTATTTAATTTTTCTTGACCGATATTTTAAATGCATCATTTTAATGTAAATATCCAATATGAAAAACACCTATACTCTTTGTCTTAAACTGTCGCTCTTTACCTTTGCTCTCAGTCATTTTTCTTTTGCAGACATTACCAATGAAGGTTTCATCGGTGATTCGTTTTACGGAGTGATTTCTGATTCTTCTGGCTTAATCGTTAATCAAGTGGGTCCTAATGCTAAATTTTCAGTTCCAACAAAATTGAATGTTCATTCGGAATTAAGTTCATTGCTTTCCGGAGAATTTTCAAAGCTTACGGCATCGATCTCTTTAGATGATGGCACGACAACCCAACTGCCTACTCTTTCAACCCAGTGGGAGAGCGCAAGTACAGAACTTTTAATAAAAGATGATTTCGCTACGGCCCAGAATATTTCTGCTAATTCGAGAGTTTCAATCAAAGCAACCGCAGAAGGTATGTCCGCAATATTTTTTATTCGTTTGAAAAATAATACTTCAGGTTCCACTCAATCCAAAGACCCGGTTGATTCCCCGAAGAATGCACTTTCAGATTCAGTCGCCCTTCCCCAAGCAGGGTGGAAAAATTCCGCTTGGTTCGGGAATTACTATGAAGGGGGAAACGATTGGGTTCATCATGCTAAGCTTGGATGGCTTTATACCTCAAAAGAACAACCGTCTGCTCTTTGGCTTTGGTCTTCTTCACAAGAGTGGTTGTGGACTGGGCCAGAAGTATATCCCCATTTGTTTCGTAACCGAGATGGGACATGGATCTATTACATTATAGAAGCTTACCCCCAAAAGGTATTTTACAATCAATCCACAAAAAAATTAGAACTTTCCCAGTAGCGGGTATCGTTTCCAATCATTTTGGTTGATCATTCAACCATTGCCTATCTAGAGAATCAGCATCGCATCACCATAGGAAAAGAAGCGGTACTTTTTTTCAACCGCTTCGTTGTAAATTTCCTTAAGCTTGGCCACTCCACCATTCTCTCCTGGGGAAAGAAAAGCACCAACTAAACACATGAGCGTGGATCCGGGGAGGTGGAAATTAGTCAGCAGGTGATCGACTCCGAGGAAATGATAGGGAGGGCGAATGAAAAGTTCTGCCTCAGATTCCACAGGTTGTGGCAGTTTTTGTACTTCATTGCTGAGGTAGTGTTCGATTGCCCGGACGCAAGTTGTGCCAATAGCAAGTTTGGTTTTCTGAGAATCGCATAGGATGGATTGAGTGGCAGTGGAAAGAAAATATTTCTCTGCATGCATGGGGTGGTCTTCAATTCGTTCAGTTTCAACTGGACGAAAGGTTCCCAATCCAACTGAGAGAGTAAGGTCGTGAATGGTATGTCCATCTATTTTGAGTTTTTTGAGCAATTCAGGGGTGAAGTGTAGGCCCGCAGTGGGGGCCGCCACTGCGGAACGGTTTCCTTGTTTCGCATAAACGGTTTGATAGCGCTCTTCGTCTACCTGGTCCGCAGGGCGACGAACATAGGGGGGCAAGGGGAGTGATCCGATTCTTTGGGCAAGGGAGGAAGGGTCTTTGTCTTGTTGGAGTTGAAAACGGACTACATATTCTCCCGAGGGAAGACTTTCAATGATTTCTGCAGAATACTCGTTCTCCATTCCAAATCTCCCTGCTTTCGCGGTCTTATTTCCTGGTTTTAAAAGGCATCGCCAAGTAGTTTCGGGTTGTGAGGTTGGTCGGAGCAAAAGGCATTCTACAGATCCACCACCGGGTCTTTTCCCGGTGAGTCGTGCTTTTAGCACCGAAACATCATTACGCAGAATAGAAAGACTGGGCGGGAGAAGCTTTGGTAATTCATGAAAGTGGTGATGGCTAAGACTTTGGGATGAACGATTGAATACTAGCAGACGAGACTGGTCGCGCTGATCGGTTGGCGTTTGAGCAATCAATTCTTTGGGTAAATGGTACTCCAATTCTTTTGTGAACATGTAGCATTCTTTAAAACGCATCGACAAGCGAAG
>JAQXBH010000252.1 GCA_029252505.1 Opitutales bacterium
TTGTTGTGAAGAATCAGCCACCAGACTCAATCACGCTTTACCCATCGAATATGAAAGCGGTTTTAGTCTTGTTTCAATTCGTGTTGTTATTGGCGATGGTTTTTAGCTTACTTGTATTAAGTGATGATCATCATTCTGGTATTTTTAATGGTGGTATATTTTGTTACTGTTTCATGTTGTTTGCGGTAGTTTTTTTAATCTGGGAAAACAAACCGATTGTCATAACTAAGGATCATTTAAAAGCGTTTGCATATTCAAACAGGTACTCTGCATTTAACATTCGCCGATCATTTAAATTAAAGTGGGAAGAAATAGACTTAGGCGATGATTTTGAAACCGGTATGGTTCTAATAAATAAACTTTCGAATTCAGATGAAAATATTTTTCGAATCCCTTTTACTACTTATGCTTGGCATGTAATAAAATCTCAAAAATTTGTCACTCCGATAAAGACATTTGAATTAATTCAACACATGTCCAAGGCACAGTCTGAAAAAGCCAAAGACCAGATTTTTCAACAATTTCTTACTTTTGGTCCGTCGGACGAAAAGGCTAAAAAATTTTCACCCTTGCTTATCATCTCTAGCCAGCTCGTTTTGCTCGCAGTAATTGTAAAGATTTACTAGAAGTAGTAAAAAATCACCCCTTCAGGACTGGGATTTCGTCCCAACTGGTGGTATATCGGGGCGTTCTCATTTCCCGACGCATGCTCCATTTTTGTTTCACCCCTTGGGCACCGAGGAAAGCGCAGGACTGACCGTACTGAGAGGCAACCTCCTCAACTGCATCCACGAATTCCTTCCGTCGTGGGTTACCATGCTCCTCAAAAAGAAGGCCTTGCTGTGCCCCTTTGGGAATTAAGTCGATGAGTAAAACTCCTGCTTTTTTATAGGCATATCCCTTGCGATAAATGGAACGGAGCAAAGACTTTGCATTTTTTACCACCCGGATCAAATCGTCGGTGGGTTCATCAAAAGCAAGGGTACGGGCATTGGCGTATTGTTCCTGATCCTCACGGAAGCGGTTGGTTTTTATAAAAACCTGCAAAGCGGAGGCAAGGGAGCCCTCCGAGCGGATTTTGCGGGTCGCTTTAACTGCGTAGTTTGCCACCGCCTCCTCTAATTCGGCTAGACTTTCAACCGGTCGGCCAAATGAGCGGGAAGAACAGGTGTTTTTACGGGGCTGTGGAACCTGCTCCATTTCCAGGCAGGGAATTCCCGAGAGTTCCCGTTGGGTTCGCTCCAGGGTAACTCCTCCAATCGATCGAATTATGGAAGAAGGTGCCCGGGCAAAGCTCAGGGCATTAGTTAAGCCGACCCGTTGCAAACGAATACTCAACCGGCGCCCCACTCCCCAGATATCCTCTATCGGAATAGCGCCGAGTACATCCTCCTGCCCGGCCGACACCTCAAAGCAACCGGTCTTTTTTTTCTTAGCCAGACGGTTAGCTAATTTTGCTAATGTCTTGGTGTTTCCAAGGCCAATTGAAATCGGTATACCAGTCCAACGGCCGACTGTTTTACGAATGCGCTGACTCAAAAGCAGCGGAGATTCAACTCCGCTCAGGTTTAAAAAAGATTCATCAATCGAATAAATTTCCAGTTCAGGAGCAAACCGTGCAAGGACAGAAGTCACCCGGCGGGACATATCTCCATACAACTCATAGTTCGATGAAAATACCGTCACTCCATTCCACTCGCAGAGTTTTTTAATTTGGTGATAAGGAGCACCCATAGGAATACCGAGGGATTTGGCCTCATTGGAACGGGCGACGGCACAGCCGTCATTATTCGAAAGTACAATTACGGGTCGATTTCGTAATGCGGGGCGAAAGACCCGTTCGCAGGAAACATAAAAATTGTTACAATCAGCAAGAGCAATCACAGGGAATGAATAACACTGGTCACCACACCCCATAAGTGTGTGTCATCTTCCTCACTCAAAAGAATGGGTTTAAACTTTTCATTTTCCGGCATGAGCCAGGATTTTCCTTTTTCCTTCCGAAAACGCTTCACGGTTAATTCTCCATTCAAGGCAACAATCACAACTTTTCCATCCGACACCCGGGCACTGCGGTCAACGACCAGAAGGTCGCCATCATGTATACCAGCCCCAATCATGGATTCACCATTCGCCCGGACAAAAAAAGTGGCATTGGGCTCCCGTACTAAATGAGTATTCAAATCAAGAGAACCTTCCAGGTAATCATCGGCCGGTGAGGGAAAACCTGCTGATACCCCACAAGCATAGAGAGGTAATTGATTTTCCCGTTCCCGAACAAACCGTAAGACCCGCTCTACTTGGCTTACCGGTATGCGTATGGGTTGAGTTTTTTCCCCATAAAAATTACTTCCTTTAGGTCGCCCTGCTCCGTTTCTTTTTCCACCTCGTGTCATCACTTTGAAATATGTTACAAATTTCAAAAAAGCAAGAAAGGAGATCAAATGTGATCTTAAAAACTGATACTAACGATATATAAATGTGGATTCATTAAACAAACAAAATTCTATTACTCATTTTATCGTCGGGGCGTCCCGAGGAATTGGCCGGTCATTAGTTGATCAATCCATACAAAACGGGCACAGTGTGACTGCATTGTCAAGAACGCCCCCAACAGAACCTGTTGGGTGTGATTGGATAACAGGGGATGCAACCCGACCGGAGGCATTTATTGATCAGCTGCCGGAAACAATAAATGCCCTGACTTTCTGCCCAGGAAAAGTAATTCTCGGCCCAATTAAAAGGTTAAAATCCGAACAAATGCTCGAGGCTTACCAGACAAGTGTATTGGATGCATTTACTTTGATTCAGGCACTATTACCACGGATCGAAGGTTCTGTGGTGTTTATTTCCTCGGTGGCTGCAACCACCGGCCTACCCAGTCATTGTGCAATATCAGCCGCAAAATCAGGTCTCGAAGGATTCGCCATAGCACTCGCCGCTGACCTAGCTCCCAAAGTACGGGTCAATGTGGTGGCACCAACCTTGACACCGACAGAAATGGGTTTAGGAATGGTCGGTGGAGATAAAATGATTCCTTTAATTGAAAACAAACATCCATTAAAAGCAATTCCCGCAGTGGAAGAGATTGCTGGAACCATTTCCTTCCTTCATTCCCCTGCCGCTCAATCAATTACCGGGCAAATTCTCAAAGTAGATTCCGGGTTGTCTAATATCCGCCTAAATGATCGCTGATCCAACCTTGACCCCGAGTGGTGGGCGGGCTCTGGTTTGGTTTCGGAAAGACCTGCGACTAGCTGATAACCCATGCCTAGAAGCCGCATTAAACTCGGGAAAGAAGATTATCCCGGTTTATATTTGGAACAAAGAGGAAGGAGGAGCATGGAGTCCGGGTGCAGCTGCACGTTGGTGGCTCCATCAAGCACTTGCCAGTTTAGGTAAAGATATACAAGATCTCGGTGGTTCCCTCATTTTAAAAAAAGGAAAAGCAGAAGAAATCCTTCCTAAAATAGCGGAGAACTTTGAAGCAGATACCCTCTATTTTGGCAGAACCTATGACCCGGCAGGACGAGCCACCGAGAAAGCAGTGGAACTTGCATTCGCAAACCGGAATTCCACCGTTGAATCGTTTAACACCAGTTTATTGCAGGAACCTTGGGAAGTAAAAAACGGTTCAGGTCGACCCTTTCAAGTATTTACTCCCTACTGGCGGAAATCACGGGCTGGCATTTACCGAGAACCAGCGAAGTATTCCTTGCAGAGTTTATCTTTTTCCAAGCAAGATTCTAGTGGAATTGGCCTTGATGAGTTACAACTTTTACCGAATCACGACTGGCATTTAAAACTGTCCGAGCACTGGGATGTTTCCGAAGATGC
>JAQXBH010000262.1 GCA_029252505.1 Opitutales bacterium
AAAATATAAAATATTTTGTAAATATATACAATTAAGGCTATATTGAGGTATCAGCCGATTAGTAAATCTGGCAGAGAAATAAAAAGTTAAATCATTTAATGGGGAATAGTCGAAACGGTGTAAAAACTCGTTTCCCCGCCAGACGGGGAGGAAAGAGAAAACGCCAAAAGACTTCATTTCCTGGCTTTTTTGCGGACAGATTCCCGCTAGCTAAACGCTCAAGGCCCATCATCGGTGTTGCCCTGTCATGTGGGGGAGCAAAAGGTTTGGCCCACCTTGGTGTAATCCGCGTGTTAATGGAAAATGGAATTATTCCCGATATGATTGCAGGATCAAGCATGGGAGCCTATGTCGGGGCGTTGTGGGCTAAGGGATTCGATGACGATGAAATGGAAAAAATGGCCCTCGAGTGTAGTGGTTTTGTGGGAGCTTTAAAATTGGTCGATCCTAAACTTTGGCCAGTCCGTGGCTTACTTCGTGGGAAAATTATCGAGGATGGACTTCGTAAAAGGTTAAAATTTGCCACCTTTAAAGAACTCCGCACTCCTTTGTTTGTTTCCGGGACGGATCTCGACAACCTTGAATCCAGTTGGTTTGAAAATGGCGATGTCGCCTCAGCCGTCCGGGCAAGTTGTGGATTACCCGGCGTATTTGCTCCCAAAAAAATCCAGGGAAAAAACTATGTGGATGGAGGAATTGCGGCACCATTACCTGTGGAAAAACTTCGTCAAATGGGGGCTGATATCATCATCGCTTCAAATGTTATGGTTCCTCCAGAAGAAAGAAAGAACCTAGATATTCGTTCCAAAACTCTGCGGCAACGCTTCGCCAACAAGCATCCCGTACTTCATTTCCTCAACCAAACCTTTAACCCATTTTCTTTCGGGAGTGGACTACAGGTGCTTGACCGTTGTGTACAGGTCGGACAATCACGCCGGTTATCTGCGAGTTTAAAAGAAGCAGATTTGATCATCAATGCCTACAGCTTTCATTCCCGATGGTACGAATTTTATAAACCTGAACGTTTTATCGCCTTGGGAAATCGAGCCGCCAGGAAATCGTTACCTCAATTATTATCAGTAATTAAAAAAGCAACACCACCACCCTACACACTCTCATGAATATGCACAAACACCCAGCCTGGGGCAGAAAGTCTGCCGATGAAGCCCTTTCCGGACAGAATAAGGCCTTTCGTTCCTTTATTCGTAATCAAATCTTTCCACACTCCTTACATTACCGTCAATTATTCAAAAAACTCGGTATCAACCCAGGAGACCTCGGTGGCCTTGAAGACCTTCCCAGGATCCCCTTCACCAGCAAAGCGGACTTGGCGATTGCCGTTAGCGAAGAACGGATTCGTGACTTCGTACTTCTTCCTGATCCAAAAAAATTACGCCGCCGCCCAAGCACCCTTTTTCGTGCCCTTCTTACTGGGCCAGAAAGAACAAGAATCTCCCTGGATGAGGAATACCGCCCTATCCTTCTCACCTCCACTACCGGTCGTTCTGCCGAACCTGTTCCTTTTCTCTATTCCAGACGGGATATCAACCACTTGGCGGTCATGGGCGGGCGGATTATGCAAGCGGGCGAATGCACCCGGGAAGATCGAGTGCTCAATGTTTTTCCTTATGCCCCCCACCTTGCTTATTGGTTGACCTACCATGCTGCTGATCAAGCAGGTGTTTTTCATCTTGGAACAGGAGGGGGAAAAACGATGGGTACAGATGGAAACCTCCGTTTATTAGTCAAAAGCAAACCCACTATACTCGTGGGTATGCCCACATTTGTTTATCACCTTCTTAGGCGTGCCCTAGATGTTGGAGAAAAAGTGGAAGGTTTAAAAGTTATTGCCCTGGGGGGTGAAAAAGCTCCACCGGGCCTACGCCGAAAACTTGCCGGTCTGGCCGAAGAGCTTGGATCTTCCGGTCTGCGCATTCTTTCAACCTATGGATTCACCGAGGCCAAGGGTGCCTGGACGGAATGCGCAGTCTCCCCTACCGATCCTTCCACTGGTTATCACCTATCCCCTGAATTCGGACACATTGAAATCGTCGATCCGAAAACTGGGGAACCCATGCCTCCGGAAACTCCGGGCGAAATTGTTTACACTCCCCTGGATGGTCGAGGCTCCATTGTTTTGCGCTATCGGACCGGTGATTTATCTGAAGGTGGACTGACCTGGAAGCCCTGCCCGGCATGTGGCCGAATTCTTCCACGCTTACTTGGTCGTATATCCCGTGTATCCGAACAAAGAAGAATGAAGCTCGATAAAGTTAAGGGCTCACTGGTGGATTTTAATGAACTGGAAGTCATTCTCGATGATGTTGATGCAATTGGCAGTTGGCAGCTCGAACTGTGCAAGGCCAATAACGATCCCCTTGAAGTCGACGAACTCCACCTCCACCTATCCATCGAACCAAATCATTCAAAAGCAGATGTGGAAAACTTGGTTCGCCGGCGCTTTCGGGAAGTTGCTGAAATTACACCCAACCAAATTTATTATCATAATGCCGAGGAAATGCGCAAACTGCACGGAGTCGGTAAAAATTTAAAGGAGGAAAAAATCGTAGACCATCGAACGGTTGCCCCAACCAACCCGATGCCTCCCCCCCGTCCAAAACGAAGAAGAAATCAACGAAAGGAGGCTGTAAAATGAATGAAAAAATACTTCATATCGTAGACGGCACGAGGTTACCACTGGCCAAGGCAGGTGGCCGTCTATCCAGGCTCAGTGCCGGAGATCTTGGAACCGCAGTGGTAAAGGGCTTGCTTGCACGCAGCGGGATTGATCCATCAATCATTGACGAAGTAATCATGGGTTGTGTCTGCCAACCAGCAGAGGAATCCAACCTTGCCCGGGTTATTTCTTTGAGGTCTGGCATCCCTCAATCCGTTCCCGCCCGCACCGTTCATCGAAATTGTGCTTCTGGATTTGAAGCTATCACACAGGCGGCGGAAAAAATGGCCGCCGGGCGTGGCGAAATCTTTTTAGTTGGTGGTGTCGAGAGTATGTCTCAGGTACCACTCCTCTTCCCTCGAACTGCCTCATCTAAATTTGTCCGCTTACAAAAGGCCAGATCTATCGGCTCGAGAATTTCATCTCTCTGCAACTTCAGACCCAGAGATTTCTCCCCAGTACCCGCACTCCTCAAAGGACTGACCGATCCGACCTGCAACCTGGGTATGGGCCAAACCGCAGAAATTCTAGCTCGCGAATTTTCAATATCCCGTGAACGCCAGGACCGATTTGCTCTTCGTTCTCATGAACATGCTCTTTCAGGGAAGGATCGAACCAAGACCGAAATAATTCCCGCCTATGACCATGTTCAACGTGCCATGCAGGAAGACGATGGTCCCCGCCCCGACTCTTCCCTCGAAAAACTTGGTCGCTTACGCCCAATCTTTGATCGGAGTAGAGGTTCTGTGACCGCGGGAAATTCATCCCAGGTAACAGATGGAGCAGTTGCTCTGCTCGTTGCCAGCGAGGAGGCATGCAAACAACACCATCTCAATTCCATTGGTCGTTTGATTGACTGGACATATTCCGGGTGCGAACCGCAACGAATGGGACTGGGCCCAGCCTATGCCCTTGCCAAGGGACGGGCTCAGGGAGCACCCGAACTTGATGAGGTGGATATTATTGAATTAAATGAAGCCTTTGCCGCCCAGGCTCTGGCAGTGATGGATGCCTGTAAGTCCGAAAAATTCTGCCACGAAAAACTTGGTCTTTCCAAAGTGCTCGGGGAAATGAATGAGGAGATCGTAAATGTAAATGGAGGATCTATTGCTCTGGGGCATCCCGTGGGTGCAACCGGTGCACGCCTTGCTTTAACCGCTTTGCATGAACTTGAGAAGCGGAGCCAAAAAAAAGCCCTGGTCACTCTCTGCGTAGGTGGAGGTCAGGGAGCCGCTCTTTGGCTGGAAAGAAATTAGGAGGATAAAATCATGAATAAAAACCAAAGAATTCTCATTACCTGCCATAGCGACCGCACGGTTACCTGGACACTTTCCCGGTCAGACGGACGGGCGAACCTGATCGATCAATTATTCATCGATGAGTTAAAGCAAGCGATCTCCGATCTGGAAAGGGACAAACTGGCAACCGGTTTGATCATTCGTTCAGGACATCCAAAAATCTTCCTGGCTGGTGCCGATCTTTCCACCCTCTCCAACCTGAATCCTCAAGAATTGGAAAAACTTTTACAAGACGGACAGGATACATTTACCCGTTTATCAAGACTTGATCTGACCACCGTCTGTGCAATCAACGGGCCTTGCCTTGGTGGCGGTTATGAACTCGCCCTTGCCTGTGATCGTAGAATCCTTTCGGCCAAACCCCATGCCGTAGTGGGCTTGCCTGAAACGAGCCTTGGCTTATTGCCAGGCTGGGGAGGTTGTTATCGACTTCCCCGGTTGATTGGTTTGTTTCGGGCATTGCCCACCTTGGCTGGCGGTCGCCCTGTCCGACCATTCAAAGCAAGGAAGCTCGGAATGGTTGATCAAGTCTTCCCAGAAGAGTCCCTTGAGCAAGCGGCTCGCGAAGCCCTGAATACGGGCAAGGCTTCGCCCCGCTTGCACTGGGATAACCTGCCACTTGTCCGTCAAATTATTTATCATATTGGGCGTCGCTCTATCGTCACTCAAACCAAAGGTCATTACCCTGCCCCACTCGCTTCCCTGAGGGTAATGAAAGATGCACTTGGCTTGAACCGCAGTGCCGCAATGAAGCGGGAACGGGAAGAATTTCTTTCCCTGGCTAAGTCTCCCGAATCTTCCAGCCTCCTGCATTATTTCTTCCTTCGTGAACGAGCCAAAAAAGTAGCAGTTTCCAAAGAGGGTGAGGCCACTCACGAAATCTCTCGGGTACAAGTTATTGGTGCGGGAAAGATGGGTGGAGGAATTGCTCAATGGTTAGCTGCACGCGGGCTACCCGTAATCCTTTCCGATCTTTCCACCGATGCTTTATCGCTTGGACTAAGCACTGTACAATCATTGCTTGGCCAAGCCCGTAAACGGGGCATTCTCACCCCGCTTGCTTCCAGGCAGGCCATGGATCGAATCACCCCGGTTTGTGAACCCGTACCTGTTCGGGAAGGAGATTTTATCATCGAAGCAATTGTGGAACGAATTGGGGTAAAACGCACCCTGTTTGCCGAGTTGGACAAACGATCGCCCAAGTCAGTCCCCTTTGCCACCAATACCTCGGCTCTGTCTATTGATTGTATGAATGTGGCGATGGACAATCCATCCCGCCTGGGCGGTTTGCATTTTTTCAACCCTGTCCATCGCATGGAACTCGTTGAAGTCATCCAAGGCAAGGAAACCGATCCCGCAGTCGTCCGCACCCTTCTTAAATTTGTAAACCGAATTGGAAAACGGGCCGTTCTCTGCAAAGATTCACCCGGTTTCCTAGTCAATCGAATCCTCGTCCCCTACTTGGTGGAGGCCGCTATTCTTTGGGAAGAAGGAATCGATCCAAAAATGATCGACCGTGCGATGACTGCATTTGGAATGCCTATGGGGCCTTTGCGTTTGCTCGATGAGATTGGATTGGATGTCGCCGGACATGTGGCCAAAGAATTGAAATTCAGGCTTCCCAGGCTGGCAACGCCACCATCCCTCCTCAAGCAAATGAATCATAAAGGTATGCTTGGGCGCAAAACAGGTAGCGGATTTTATCTTTATTCTAAAAAAAAGGGAAAGCTCCCAACTAATTCAGAACTTTGCAGATTGCGGACAAACCGTACCAAAAAGTCCAGGATTGAACCCCTTGCCGAGCGGATGAACTTGGTAATGCTTAACGAAGCGGCAAGATGCCTGGAAGAAGAAGTGGTCTCTTCTCCAAGTGATGTTGATTTCGGAATGATTGCCGGTACTGGATGGGCACCTTTCCGGGGTGGTCCCTTGCGCTATGCTGATCACATCGGTGCCCGTGTCATTGTTGAAAAAATGGAAAGATTGGCCGCGGATTTGGACGATCGTTTCGAGCCCTGCCAATACCTGCTCGATCTTGCCCGAAAAAATAAAACCTTTTATTCGGAATCGACCCGTTCGGTTCCTCAATTCTCATCCAAACCAAAGGAAAGGATCATACAATGAATACCATGGAGCCAAAAAACAAAAAAGATGGAGCGATTGACCTGTCCCGATACTCCAAGGAAAAAAGACAAGCCCTCGAAGTAACCGAGGAGGCACGGGGCCCACGATTAATGGACGGTTTTGCATCCGGCCTTTTTCTGGGGGCTCCCAAGTTCGCCCCTTTGTACGAGGTGCTGCAACAACCATCACCAGATACCGAAGAGGGTGAATCATTTTTAAAAACCCTCGAGCATACCCTAGACCGACATGCCAATCCTGACAAAATTGATGAGACCGGAGAGATCCCGGATTCCCTGCTCGAAAAACTTGCGGAGATTGGTGCCTTTGGGATCAAAATACCCAAAAAATATGGAGGCTTAGGGCTTAGCCAGGCTACTTATTCCCGGGCTGCAAAACTACTCGGTTCGCGTTGCGGAAACCTAACGGCCCTCCTTTCTGCCCATCAATCAATCGGACTTCCTCAACCATTAATCCGCTATGGCACCGAGGAACAGAAGAAAAAATACCTGCCCGATGTGGCCAGCGGTGCAATTACAGCCTTTGCCCTAACTGAGGACGAAGTCGGTTCGGATCCATCGCGATTAAAAACAAAAGCCAAACCAATCAAGGGAGGAAAGAGTTATTTAATCAACGGACAAAAGCTCTGGTGTACCAATGGAACCAAAGCAAAATACCTCGTGGTTATGGCCCGTACCCCTTCGACCACAGGTTCCAACGGGAAGCCCAAGCGGTCAATAACCGCCTTTATTGTGGATGCCCATTCCCCTGGTGTAGAAATTGTTCAGCGCTGCCGATTCATGGGTCTTCGTGCCTTGTACAATGGAGTGGTTCGTTTCCATAATGTCGAAGTACCCGCAGAGAATGTTATTCTCGGCCAAGGCAAGGGAATGCGGGTTGCCCTCAACGCTTTGGGCGTTGGCCGGCTCACCCTGCCTGCGGCCTGTTCGGGCCTCGCCTATGAAAGTTTGAAGATTGCCAGACGCTGGTGTGTGGAACGACGCCAATGGGGATCGGAAATTGGTAAGCACGAAGCAATCTCTTCAAAGGTTGCCGATATGACAGCCGATGCTTTTGCCACTGACTCAATGGTTCGGATGACCTCTGCCCTGGTTGATGCCAAGGTCGACTTCCGTATGGAATCTGCCTTGTGCAAACTTTGGGGAACAGAGACCGCCTGGCGGGTTATTGACGACCTTATGCAAATCCGTGGGGGTCGAGGTTATGAGACTGCAAAGTCTCTTGCCTCACGCGGAGATAACCCCGAACCCGTCGAACGAATGATGCGGGATTCCAGGATCAATCGAATTTTTGAAGGGTCCACTGAAATCATGAAATTGTACCTCGCCCGGGAAGCCCTCGATCCTCACCTTCGTCTTGCCGGCGGAGCGATGGACTCCCGTCTATCCCTTGGAGTTCGTCTACTTACTGCCCTGAAGGCGGGTGCACACTACTCACTCTGGTACCCATCGCAATACTTACCCAGCCTATCCCAAATGCCGGAAGGGGTCAGTCGCTCTACGCGGCGGGCCCTTACATATGTGGAAGGCACATCGCGCAAACTTTCCCGCTCGTTGTTCCATGCCATGGCAATCTACGGACCTGCCCTCGAAAAAAGACAGCTTTTGCTGGGACGATTGGTTGATGTGGCTGGAGAATTGTTCGCCCTTACCACATCCCACCTCCGAGCTGAAGTTATTCTTTCAGGAAAAGAGACCTGTAAGGAAATCAACAAAGAAGATCTGCCCGCCTTACTTGCCTACCTCGATGCCCGCACCCGCAACCGGGTTCGGAGCCTCTTTGAGGAACTAAGAAACCCAGCGGATGGGAAAGGCAGAAGGCTCGCGAGTAAAATACTGGCAGGCTAAGAAACTAGATTTTGATCGGTCCGGGATGGTTGATTCCAGAAGCATTACGGGATGCACCTGGCATTTCCGCATGTGGGTTTTTAACTTTGCTTTTACCTGCCGGGATAATCTTGGCGTCAACTACTCGGGGTGGATTGTGCCGATTAGGTGTCGGCTTACCCGGTATGGAATCCCCCGTTTGCTCCGTCCACTCAGATAGAATGGACCGTGCTTGTTCAAGAGCTTCAAAATGGTTCGCTTCATTGAACAGATTCGAGAATTGGTGCGGATCTTTGCTTACCATAAAAAGTTCCTCCGGCGGATATGGGTTTACAAAAATCTGCAGTTACTGGTGTTTGGTTTTACCAGTGGCATGGGCTTTCCAAAGCTCATCTCCTGCTGGATACTTAGCAAATCAGACAGATGAAAAGGAGCCACGAATTGTCTTTAATCAAACCTAAGGCTGGTAGGGTATGCGGGAGTAGTTCAGCTCATCGAGGATCGCTTCCAACTTCCGACCATATTCGATGTAAATTTCCACCGGATCGCCCGCATCGGCATTCTGGGAATCCGCATCGTGAAAAACAGCTGCCAGGTGGGGCTCGATTGAGATCCCTCCATCATATCCATTCGCTTGTAGATCGGCCAAAATTTCCGGAACCTTCCCCTGCCCCTCACCGGGGTAAAGATAAACTTCCTTGCCCGCATTGTCCGAACTTGGTTCCAGGCAGTCTTTGATGTGCACATAAGCAATGTGCTCGCGTACCTTTTGGTAAAATTCCCACGGATCCTGCCAGGGTTGA
>JAQXBH010000264.1 GCA_029252505.1 Opitutales bacterium
AAAATTCCGCCTGCCCCTCTTTCTCTTTTACAACGGTCCGCCACCCGGTGGTGTACTGTATGTTCCCTTTGCCCTACCCCGTTTGCAATACCGCAATGATTATGACTCCAGTGCCTCAATACTGTCGGGTTCCCAGTCCACCCCAATGGAAACCCTAGTTAATATGGATGCAGTGGTCAGTGCCGAATTCAAGGCTAAACTTCCCGGGCAAATTGCCAAGGCCCTGATTCAAACCACGCTCGCGGTGGCTTCCCAAGTTGCCATTGAAGCTGCGACCAAAAAACAACAGGAGGACAGTGCAGCGATGATAATCTTTTCGGCAATCGCCAAGGTGGTTGCCGCCGAAGCCTTCACTCAGGCAGATGAAAGATCATGGTATTCACTACCCAAACGAGTCCTTGTACAAAAAATCAAAACTCCGAAAAACGGCTCTTTTTCTGTGCAGACAGGGGCTGGAGCAAATATCAATCTTCAAGTCAACCCACAGAGCTTGACTAATTTTGTCTACCTCAAATCCATCCGACGAGGAAATCCAATTAAGGAAATTAGCAATTTCTCATTTGACCCGGCCATTGCACTGAATGATATTATCGAATTGAACAGACCAATGCTAGCACACAAATAATCACTAACTCCCTTTAAACCAATACATATATAACTGTGATTAAACCAATTTCCATCCTCACTCTTCTTTCTTTCATCACTACGAGTTGTGCCACCTACAACAAGAGTCCGGTGGCAACTTACGATAATGCCGGATCCGATGGCACTTCGGTCAATCAAATTGTGAATGCCGACAAAAAAACTCGCCCAATCAAGGTTCTCCGCTCGTCCAAAAAAATGGTCGATGGTAAACTGATGGCTCAGATTGAAATTCAAAACTCTTCGACCCATCCTATTCGATTCAACTACAAATTTGACTGGCTTGATGACAGTGGCACTTTAGACTCTTCCTCTTCTTCCTGGAATCGTTCGAGCTTGAACGGTAATCAAATCATCTCGATAAAAGATGTTGATCCACGAGGAAATGCTTCCGACTTCCGAGTCCTCTTCAAAGGAATCTGACTCGTCAAAAAACTGCACCAATTTAATTTATGAAAAAATCCTTCCTTCTTTTCGCCCTCCCGTCTGCAATTGTCATGCTTTTTTCGTCCTGCCAAAGTGGCAAGACCATCCGTGTGGACTCATCCCAAGTTACTGAATATCGTGACCTTACTGTTCGCGATCTCGACGAATTCTCCAGTAAAATGTTTGTTAAACTGATGCAATCTCCACTGGCCAAAACAGCAAATGGTGAACCTCCGCGTATTGCGATTGGACCGATGACCGCTCAGGTAGCAGTTGAATTCCCCGAAGCTCTACGAATCAATGGACTTAAAAATGTGATTACCCAATCCGGACTTGCTCGCATTGCTGGAACAAGTTCAAATGCAAGCCTCAATGAATTTATCCGGTTTGCTAAAGCTCAGCAAGGGAGAGCACAAGCGAATCAGCCGGACTATGTACTGACGCAAAAGATTTTCGAAAATCGAGAATATCAAAATAAAGTTATTTTTAAAACTTACACCTATATTCTTGAATTGGTCGACTTGAGAAGCGGTTCGAGCAGTATTGGGGATGTGATAGTTTCTGAAACAGAAAATATTATTAAACAGGTTCGCAAGTAATCCATTTTTCTCTTCCTAGTCGCATTCCAAGGAGGAAAAAGTTTATGAGAAATCTAGTTAGCGACAATTGTCGCTACCCCGTCCGCTTTGGACCAGTCGATACTCCATTATAGTGTGGTTACAATCAAGTTGTCGGCTAATTTTGCACATTTAATATTAGTCGTAAACTACTTCATGCGATAAAGTTCGAAGTATTCTTATTTTAGGATTTTACCGATATACCACCTAGTTAGGTACCCCCCTGCCTCGCCACCTCGTAAAATTATTCAAATAACAGCAACTCTTATTTGACTTTGTAATATACTAGATTAGCTTAAGTTATGGACTCAATTAAGTCGTGGATTGCACAAGGTAAACTTTCGGCGTTAATTGAGGAGACCAATCAGACAGGAAAACCTGTACTAATTTTCACAGATCAAGGAAGCTCAATTCTTGTAGGGGAGGCAGAATGGAGAGAAATGCAGGAAAAAATAAGAAAGCACGATTACCTCAAGTCAGTAGATAAAAACCCAATCCAATTTGAAGCCAAAGACCCTCATCAAATGGAATGGCAACAGACAAGAGACGATGGATATTTTTCGGACGCGTAAGTGGGTGTGAGAAACTTGCACCACTTAATACCTGAATTGAATTCAAATAGCACAGTAAATTCTACTTACCAACTAGGGACTGATTTGTCGTTCGATTTCGCGAAGGAAGTTGATTGCCTGTGGGTTTGTAGGCGTTAATTCAACCATTCGGCGGGCGTAGGGTAACGCTTCATTCCACCTTTGCTTTTGAGCGAGCAACTGTAGCAGGTTTTGAACAAATTGAGGATTATTGGGTTCCAGTTCGATGGACCTGAGAAAAGCGGCGACTGCCGGGTCGACTTGTTCCTGCTGCCAGTAGGCAATGGCAAGATTGTGAAAAATCCGGGGGTTATCGTCAGCATATCCGGCAGCTTTTTCGAGAGCACGGATGGCTTCGGGAAGTCGGGACCGATCCTCGGCTAAAAGAAGGCCGAGTGAATAATAAACCTGTCCCCATGTAGGCTGGTAGCGAATAGCTTCGCGAAGAAGTTTTTCAGCTTCTCGGTTTCGTCCACGCCTACTGAGCAAGGTAGCTAGGTTCATTCGGGCAGGAACATAAGTGCTCTCTCTTTTGATTGCAGAGCGGTAATGCTCCTCCGCTAGAATCGGATCACTTTGATTCTCGGCTAAAATGCCTAAGGAAAGGTGAGACTCGGGCCGGTCAAGATTGTGCTCAAACCGTTTTTTTAATTCCTGGAAGACTTGACGGAAAAGTTTGAGATCGTTTTCGTTAAAGAGAGTTTTGGGACTTCGCGAAAGAATGCGGGCCGCTTCGGTTCGCACCGAGACAATGGGGTCATGAAGCATGCGCACCAGAGAAGTGTGACTTTCCTCTAAGGGTAAGTCTTCCAACTTGGATACCGCGGCCACCCGGACCACCGATTGATTGGAGTCCAAATTACGTCGGGCTTCATCAAAGGTGGCGTCACTCAGAAAACGACGAAGAGCGAGCATGGCACCCGCTCTGGTAAAAGCGGGTGACTCGGTATCTTGGCAGGTTGCTAAAAGTAGTTCTTCGGCCTCCGGCTTGCCAGTTCTAAAGGCATGAAAAGCTTCGGGATGACGAACTTCTTTGGGACGACCCGGCCCTTTGAAACGTTCCACTGCGTCCGCTGCCCATTGAGCATCTTGTTCGGTATGACATCGGTTACAAGCATTGGGCGAGCCATGCTTGACCGAAAGGTCGGGACGGGGAATACGGATACTGTGATCGCGACGAGCATCAATTCCCATGTAGGTCTTTTCCGGCATATGGCATTCCACGCACTGGGCTCCCTGTGTACCAGATTGGTGAAAATGGTGGGCAGATGTGTCAAAACCGGTAGGATTTTTCTCGTTCGGCACATGACAGCGCGTGCATAATTGATTCGTGTAAGTATGAAGTTTCACGGTGTGCGGATCATGGCAATCCACACATTTGACTCCCTGGTGAAACATTTTACTTTGGACGTAGGAACCATACACATAAACTTCATCATCAATCTGCCCATCAACATGATAAGTCGGGACACTCATATCGGGAGACCAGGGCTGAGTCACTTCAGGAAGGAAGTGATCTAGAAACTTGCTGCCCCCGTGATGCCCTGGGTGTACAAATCCACGCCGGGCATGGCACTTCGCACAGGATTCAATTTGAGCGACATTTGAACTGTTAATGTCTGCAAAGCCAAAATGTTCAAGCCCACCCCACCCTTTCCCTGCTTTGGCAAAGTCAACATGATCTCGGCCCGGACCGTGGCAGGACTCACAGGCCACATTCATTTCGGAATAAGCGGTGGAAAAGGTTTGTTTGGCATCATCAAATTCCTTTCGCAGGTTAGTCGAGTGGCAATCCGCACACATGTGGTCCCAGTTTTGCATAGAACGGGTCCAAAATAGAGGATCATCATGTGAAATTTTTTCGTCGGGATATAAGTGATACCACTCTTTTTTCTCCACATCCCAACAGGTGGGTAAAACCTGCATCCGACCGTCCGGAAACTTGACTAAAAACTGCTGAAGCGGTTCCCATCCAAAGGTATATGAAATTTCGAAAGTCTCCATTTCTCCCACCTGGTTGTTTGTTGTCACCATGTACCTTTCCCCGTCCATGAAGAATTTGGTGGTGATCCCGTAATTAACAAATTCAGTGTCATTAAAATCAGCCCGGACAGTTTCAGAAGAAGGTAGCTCCATCGCATGATAGTGGTGAGATTCCTCCCACTTAGCATGGGCCTCAGCATGGCATTCAGCACAGGACTCAGATCCCACATACTCATTCAATCGATAATCTCCCAATTTATTTCCGTCAGTTTGACTTGAATTATTCGACTCGTCGGACTCACAGGAATAAAAAAACAAGCTAAGTAAACCGTAAAACAGAGAACTGCTAAGTAATATCGATTTAGGGGATAGAATTTTCATGGGCTGAAGCTTTGAACATGCATAGGATTTAAAATCTGGCAATTCCAAGTGAGAAAACCTTGCATATCGAAAAGTAGCTTGTCACATCTAATGAGCCTATGGGATTGTATTTAAATCGTAATCAGCAACAGGTAGGGCCCTATGAAATTGAACAAGTCAATCAAATGCTTGAGTCTAACCAAATTGATATTAAAACGCTGGGATGGCATGATGGCATGGGGAACTGGGAACCTCTGTCATTCCCCACATTCTCTTCATTTGGCATCAGTTTGCCAAAACAAAGTATAGCTAGCTCGACTCAGAACCAAGGGATGCAATCCCGCACGAATCAGACAGATGGTAGGACTCAACTCATCAAAAGCCGAGGGGGTAATTTTACTATTAGTTCTTCGATCGTTGAAGCATTTACATTCTTCAAACTAAATCCAATTGGCTCAATCGCCTGGTTAGTTATAACGAGTGCCTTAAGCTCAACGGGAGTCGGACTCCTCCTGACCCCCCTTCTAGGAGTAAATTTCTTTTCCTGTGCTAAAAGGTTTCGGGAACAAGGACAAAAAATGGAGATCGGTGAGCTTTTTGACTTCTCGAATGCAATTGAAAAAATATTAGGTCCACTCGTAATTGCTTTCATAATCCTAGTCGGCTTTTTATTTTTTATTATCCCCGGGATTGTATTATCGATGTGGTGGACTTTTTCTCCCTGCGTCCTTGCTGACCGGCCAGAATTATCATTTTTAGAAGCGATGAATGAATCAAGAATAGCTGCAAAAGGAAAATGGATTAAATTGATTACCCTTTTTGTAGCAATTGGCTTTCTTCAAATTCTCGGAGCTATCTGCTTCGGCGTTGGTTTACTAGTAACCATACCAGTGGGACATCTCGCTTTGTATTTTGCATATGCTCAATGCAAAAAATAAAGTTATATCTGTTGTCCAAATTTGGTGTTTAAAGGCATATTTATAATTGATGCTATCTAGCCAAATTCTAGAAATTTTTCTTATTTTTAACTATGTCATCACACAAGGTGATAAACGGAAACGATTTTTGGATCATAGGACTTTTAAAACACTGTTTTTTTTGAAGAAAAACTCCAATTTTTCCTTGCCTAATATACAACAAAATATGAGATTAATTATATTATGACAAAACTGCCAGTCTTTATCGTATTTATTTCTTCCCTGCTCTTGATACAAAATAGTTTTGGTACTGCCCGTGATTTTCACTCCAATAACGGACAAAAAATAAATGGTTCTGTTATTAAATATTTTGAAGATGGTGATGTATTGATAAAACGGTCCAAAGATCAACAACTTTTTCGAATTAGCTTGGACATCTTCACTGAAAATGACCAAGCATTTGTCAAAAACAATTTCCCGCCTAACCACGACGCACTTCCTACATTTAATCGGCCCCTGGCCGAAAGGGATTTGGCAATTAATGCTCAATTCATCGACCGAATCATTGAAACAAAATTAAGGTCCTACAACCAACGACCCGGTAAAGAAATATCCAATGAAACTTTTTTACGCCGAGCCTATCTTAAAATTATCGGACGCATCCCCTCACTGGAAGAGGCTCAGGATTTCCTAACTAAAAGAGACCGTAAAGCAAGGGGCCAACTGATAGACAAGTTGCTAGCCTCCGAAGGCTACAATAAAAACTGGTATGTTTATTGGGCAGATATTCTGCGCGCTAAAACAAGAGTGGGAAATCAGGGTTCTGACGGTTATCCATTTGTCCGGTATCTCAAAGATTCAATTGCTGCCAACAAACCCTACAATGTCTGGGTTGAAGAAATGCTCGCCTCTAAGGGCCCCATGTGGGAAAGAGGTAACGGAGCAGTCGGCTATTTCTATCGAGATCAGGGCATGGGATTGGATAACATGGCAAACACCGTTCGCGTATTCCTAGGAACGAGTCTGGAATGTGCACAATGCCACGATCATCCATTTGATCGTTGGACCCAAAAACAATTTTACGAAATGGCCGCCTTCACTCATGGAACTGGAAGTGTGAATCGCAGGAATGATCAACTTAACGAATTAAACAAGTTGGCTAGAGCGGCAATGAAAGAAAATGAGGAGGATAGAAATCGTATTCGCAATGCCTTTGATTATGTTAAGGATATATTAAGTCCTGGATTGGATGATTTGGGTAAAGGGCAAATCAATCTTCCTAATGATTATCAATATGATAATGCAAAACCGGGAGAAAAACTTGAGGCTAAAACTATCTTCGGGCTTGTGGTTGAATTGGATGAAAATCTACAAGAAAAAGGTTCACGCGCATCCTATGCGAGTTGGCTCGCATCCCCTGATAATCCCCGTTTTTCCACTGTAATTGCCAACAGGTTATGGAAGTCGGCTTTCGGAATCGGGCTTATCGAGCCAGTTGATAACATGTACGATGATACTCTGCCCACCGATCCTAAGTTAATGCTCCATCTCGAAAAACTGATGGTCGCACTTGACTATGACATGAAGGAATTCCTTCGAATTATTTATAATACCAAATCATTCCAAAGAACAGCACCAGCAAGAGAAATTACTTCCAAAGATTCCAAGGATGAAACATTGCCACCTGAAGTTAAATGGGTGATCGCTGGACCCAATCCGGACTTTCCCAAACGGGGAGCAGCACCTTACTTTTATCAAGGCCCTGTACTGACAAGAATGTCAGGAGAGCAACTTTGGGATTCATTGGTCACCTTGAATTATCCGGACTTAGATACAAGAATTAACTCAAGAACACCAGAAGACGGATTTGATCGGTATGTTCGATTTTCTCAAATGAGTGCTGAAGATATTTTCGAAGAGGTCATGGAAAGATACAACTCCCAGAATGCCAACCGGAATATGGATATGGCCGCAAAACCATCCACTCCCCTAAATAAGAAGTGTCCGATCAAAACAACTCGGGATGCGGATCCCAGTATTACGGCCAAGAATGAAAAGGGTGAAACTGTGGCATTCTGCTGTAATGGCTGTAAAAATAAGTTTTTAGCCGCACTTCCCCCTCGTGTAAAACAAACACAGATGGCTGCCATGAAATCTGCTCCGTTAAATGAGATGTGCCCTATCAAGCCTGACCGTAGGGCAGATCCCTCGATTACTGCAAAAAATGCGAAAGGGGAAACCGTGGCATTCTGCTGTAATGGCTGTAAGAATAAATTTGCTGCTGCCCCTCCCGCCATGGTCTCCAATATGGCGAAAAGTATGATGAATGGTATGGACAAGACTCCAACCGGATCCATGGATAGTAGTTCATACAAACGTTCCGGTACCCCAACAAGAGACGCAAATTCCCTTCGGGCATCCGAAGTGGGCGACCCAGCACCCCGTGGGCACATTATTATTCAATTCGGTGGTTCACGAAGAGACCAAATCCAAGTTTCTCATAAAGAAGCAGCGGTTAATCAGGTACTGGCAATGATAAATGGATATGTTGAGAAATACTTAGTGAGCAATAAAAAATCGCACACACTGCGCAAAATTTCCGAAGGCCCTACGATGGAGGAAAAGGTAAATCTTGCATTTCTTGCCATATTGCAGAGGAAACCGAATACAACAGAACTACGTGACTTTAAGGACATGATAAACAAATTGGATGCAGAGGACTTTCACAAAGATGTGGTGTGGGCACTCTTGAACAGCCATGAATTCATGTTTGTTCAATAACGATAAATTATTATATAGGAGAATAGTATTATGAAGACAGATATGTATAAACTAGATGAATTAAATCGCAGGGAATTTGTAGCAAGTGCTGCCAAAGCTTGTCTCGGTGTTGGGCTTATGCCAATGGCAGGCTCCTACATTCACAATAGCGTGAGTGCACTTACCCCTGGTTCCAGACCCGCGAAAGCACGGTATGTAATTTATTTAAATATGACCGGTGCGATGTCACACCTTGATACTTTTGGTACTAACCCAGATGCACCGGACATTCAAGGACCTACCAAGTCCATTGCCACTTCTGCAGACGGAGTATTTCTTTCCGAGAATCTTCCTGAGACTGCTAAGCACATGCACAATGCTGCTATCATCAAGACAATGTCCACCAGTCAAGGTGCACATGAGCAAGCCAGTTACTTGATGCATACCAGTTACCTCAAACGCGGGACTATTGCCCACCCCACATTTGGTAGCTGGGTTTCCAAGCTTTCAGGTAGCATCAACACAACGATTCCCATGAATGTGCAAATTGGCTCGAATCCAGCCGGTGCCGGATTCCTCGAATCCAAACATGGCCCTTTACCCATCGGGAATCCATCTGCCGGTTTGGCAAATAGTAAGTCTGCTGATTACTTGGATGAATCTCGATTTGGTGGCAGATTAGCATTGGCACAGAAGATGAATGCTTCCTACCTCAACCAATACGACCAGAAACAGGTCCGGGCCTATTCAGACTTATACAAAGACGCGGTCAAGCTGATGCGTAGTGAAGACTTAAAAGCGTTTGATATTACCCAAGAACCGGAGCAAATGCACGAGCTCTACGGAAAATCCAATTTTGGTCAGGGTTGCCTTCTTGCTCGCCGCTTAATTGAAAATCAAGTTCGTTATGTGGAAGTGAGCCGTGGAGGTTGGGATACTCATGATAACAATTTTGAAGCAGTAGCCACGAACTGCCTCGACATTGACAAAGCATTAAGTGCCCTCCTCCTCGATCTCGAAATGCGGGGTCTATTGAAGGAAACAATGGTGGTTCTTACCTCGGAATTCGGCCGTACTCCTAAGATCAACCCACGTGATGGACGGGACCATTGGCCCTACGGATTTACCGCTTTTCTTGCCGGTGGCGGAATCAAAGGTGGTACAGTTTACGGTAAAATGGACAAGGTGGGTCGCAATCCTGAAGAAGGTAAATTTGTTGATCCAGCATCCTTAAACGCTACCATTGCTCACGCACTTGGTCTCCCTTTGAATGATGTTCAATACTCCCCGTCCGGAAGGCCTTTTACGGTTGCCCATGATGGGAATCCATTATTCGAAGTATTGGCATAATTCGCCCTGTTCAATAATGGCGGTACGCTGGTCTGTAATTTTTTCAATCATCCTCGGTTTCTCTCCCACCTCAAGGGGGGATGAGCTTTTTCGGACTTTTACTGCTTCTTCAGGGCAGGCTTTTACTGGGCGTGTGCTCAGTTACGAAGGACAAACCTTTTACATTCAAGGGAAGGATAGCAAGCTCTATCCCGTTCCCTTCAAGCAATTATCTCCCGAAGATCAAAAATATCTGATCCAAATTGCAAGGGAAGGAAAAATCCCGAAAGGTGACCCGAGGAAGCTAAGCACCGTGGAAAAACAGGAGGAAAAACCTTCCGTTGCCTCAGACAGCGAAGGAACTACTAATTCAAGAGCAATTGCTAAACCCAAACCAAGTTTTCGAAAAGGCTCTTTTTTTGCCTACAAGCCAGTTAACTTAGGACAAGATCCGTCTTTGGCAATGGAGTCAAAAAATGTGGTGTCCTTACCTGGACCAGATGAACCGGTGGACTTTACTAATCATGTACTCCCCATCCTCGAGGAGCGTTGTCAAAGTTGCCATAATGCACCCTATGATAAAAATGGAAGAACCATTCATCCCAAAGCAGGGCTTCGCCTTGACACCTATGAATGGGTAATGAAGGGAAACTTAGATGACACAGTAGTGGAGGCTGGTAGTCTTGAGGACAGTTATCTCTATGAAGTGATTACCTTGGATCAAGAAGACGATATGTTTATGCCACCCAAAGGTGGTGCGCTTACCGCAGAGCAAATTGATGCGATCAAACGCTGGATTGAAGAAGGTGCAAAACCTTCTGCTGGTGGAACGGGAAATACTGCAAGCGACATGGGAAAAGGAATCAGTTTTCACAATCATATATTTCCATTAATTGAAGAGAGATGCTTAGACTGCCACGGGGAACCCTATGTTAAAAACGGGAGGACAATTCACCCCAAAGCGGGACTTCGCCTTGATACATACGAATGGATCATTAAGGGAAACTTAGATGGTACGATCATTGAAAAAGGAAACGCCGAAGAAAGTACTTTGCATGCAGTAATAACCCTTGACGCGGATGACCCTGAGATTATGCCACCCAAAGGTGAACCGCTAACTGAAGAGGAAATTAACTTATTCAAACAATGGATTACCGAAGGAGCGAAAGAAAATCCCTCTGATACATTTGTCCAAGAAAAAAAAGAAGACATCTCTGTTAAAACAACCGACAAGAAAACAGTTTTATCCCTGGTCGATCAATTGTCCAAACGACTAAAGCCTCCCTCCAAACCCCAAATGGATGCGGCACAAAAATCAGGTGCATTAGTAACTCTGCTCTCTGACAGGCACTCGATGGTTCGGGCAGAATTTTCCTCTGGTCCAAATTTGATTCAAGATGACGCCATCGGTGCCCTTTCGGGAATTAAGAATAATGTATCACATTTGGACCTTTCCCGTACATCAGTTACAGATGGAGTGTTAAGCGAAGTAAAAAAATTCAACAACCTCACCTGGCTGAACTTAAAGAATACTTCGATTACTGATCGTGGAATCGAAAAACTGGCCAGTATGCCCTATCTGACATATTTGAACCTAGTCAGTTCGAAAGTCACAGATAAGAGTATCAAATCCTTAGAATCTTTAACTAAACTGGAAGAAGTTTATCTATGGAATTCAGATGTGAGTGCACAGGGAATTGCCAGGTTACGAAAAGCATTACCCGAGGCTAAGATCTTACACTAAGTCGTTAGTTAAGCTAGCTTTAAGCTAGCATTTCATATTGGAATAAGTTAAATTTTTAGTGATGACCAATTTTGTTTCATAATGCCCACAAGAACGAAAAAAAGATCACAGGTTTCAGTTGCCTTGGATGATTTAGAAAAAGAGAGCTTGACGAAGCAATCTTTTAGACAAAATCGATCGGTTTCACAAATCATGCGATTTGCGATCAAGAAGTATCTGGATGGATTGGAAAATTCATACATGAAGCCAATCGAAGAGGATTCAGTTGAGCAAATATTCCTTAAACTGGGTTCCCAGTTAGCTAAAAATGCAGATATTTTATATGCATTAAAAATCATCTTACTCGAAGCTGATAGCAAGAATGAGTTTCTTTTCTTCTCTTATTTTTCTGACAATGCCACCGCAATAACGGGGTATGATAAATATGACCTGCTGAATCCGGACTTTTTTATTTCTCGAATACATCCTGATAATAATCCAGAGGAGATAATGTCCACCAAGCAGGATGTGGAAAGTTGGGAGCATTGCTTTCAGTTCAAAAAACCCCACGGAATTTATTCAAAAACAAGACTTTCCTTTCTAAGAACTGAAGAGGAAAGAATTTTAGCAACTTGGCAATTTTTATCTTCCTGAATTCGGATTTTATCTTCTGCAGTTGCGGTAAACTGTTCCAGCAAATAGGAATAATGTTTTTATTATTAATTCAATCTCTTCCAATTTTTTGCAGCCCCCAACCATTTCGGCTACTTTGTTAGCTTACAATCAAGTACAGTATTTTATCCATGTCCAATAGCATTCACAAAATCAGGCAGGACTTTCCCATACTCAAAAGATTAAATCGTGGAAAACCACTAGTCTACTTAGATAATGCAGCTTCTTCACAAAAACCAAATTGTGTAATCGAAGTATTATCAGATTATTACAAAGAGCATAATTCAAATGTTCACCGGGGTGTCTACGCATTAGCAGAAGAAGCCGAATCGCTTTATCATGATGCACGAAAAAAAATTGCTGATTGGTTTAATGTGAGTTCCGAGGAAATTATTTTTGTACGGGGTGCAACAGAAGGGCTTAATCTAATAGCCCAATGCTTTTCCCAAAAGTATCTGAACCCAGGGGACTGTATTATTTTAACTCAAATGGAACATCATGCCAATATTGTACCTTGGCAAATGGTAGCGAAGCAAAAAGGAATCGAAATCGAAGTGGTTTCGATCCTAAAAGATGGATCACTGGACCTTAAACAATTAAGTTCTTTGCTCGCACAGCAAAAAACTAAGGTCTTATCACTATGCCATATTTCCAATTCTCTGGGGACAATTAATCCGGTTGAAAAGATCATCGAAGAAGCGCATTCCCAAGATGTACATGTGATTGTAGACGGGGCACAAAGTGTACCACACACAAAGCTTGATTTGAAAGCGATGAATTGTGATTTCTTTACCTTCTCTGGACACAAGGTTTTTGGTCCTATGGGAATTGGCGTGATATATGGAAAGAAAGAAATTTTGGAAACCCTTCCTCCCTATCAAGGCGGAGGCGATATGATTGATGAGGTAAGTTTTAGCGGGACAACTTATGCACCTTCTCCACAGAGGTTTGAAGCTGGTACACCCAATGTGTCTGGTGCGATTGGTCTTGCTGCCGCAATTGATTATCTGCGTCAACATGACATGAATGAACTTGCTCGTCATGAGAGCGAACTCCTTCAATTTGCTCAGTCTGAACTTCTTTCTGTACCCGGCCTTACTATCCACGGTACAACTCCCAATAAAGCATCGGTGATTTCCTTTTTGATTGAAGGCGTACACCCTCATGACCTTGCCACCCTTTTAGACGGGGAAGGGATTGCGATTCGGACTGGTCATCATTGCTGCCAACCCCTGATGAAAGTGCTTGGCGTAGAAGCCACTGCACGAGCCTCGTTTGCATTTTATAACTCTATGGAAGACGCAGAACGCTTTGTAACGGCGGTGCAAAAATCAGTTTCTATACTGCGATAGCCCCGAATTCATATTGTAATCAGCAACTGCTCCAATCATTTCTTGTTCCAAGGTGTTCGAGCATTTTGAGTAATTTCTGCATCAAGCTTCTGCATGTGAGACTGCAGCTTAGTCACAATATTGTTTTTTTGTGATGCTACATTATTTTGTTCCCCAATATCTTGCTCTAAGTCAAATAAGAAAATATCCTTTTCTCCAACTGACTTGCCTCTTTTTTTCTTAATCAGAAGCTTCCATTTCCCTTGTCGAATTCCTTCCACTTCTCCTCGTGAGGTGTAGTAAATAAATTCATTCCTTTTCGATTTACCCTTACCAGTAAGCGATTTGATCGCATTTACACCATCAATCTTTTTGCCCTTGGGAAGACGCGTACCTGTAATTGCAGCAAAAGTGGGTAAAATATCAATCGTTCCGATTAAATCTTTACACACTGTACCTGCAGGAATATCCGGGCCCCGCATCACACAGGGAACTCGCTGACCACCCTCAAAGGTAGTTCCCTTGCCATCTCTCAACGGACCGGCAGAACCACCGTGATGACGAAATGATAACCAAGGGCCATTATCCGTAGTATAAATTACATAGGTTTTACCGGAAAGCTCAAGATTGTCCAGGGTTGTTAGGATTCGACCGACCTCGGAATCAATATGCTCGATGGTATTGATATAAGCATTTTTTGGATTTGGATCGCGGATTTCATCTGGAACATAGAGCGGAATGTGAGGCATCGAATACGGTACATAGATAAAAAAGGGGGAATTCTTATTCGCCTGGATAAAATCGATTGATTTTTGAGTGCAACGCCTTGTAATCGTGCGCTGATCAACGGGAAGCTCGACGATTTTCTCGTCTTCGAATAAAGGTGTTTTCCATTTTGTAAGAGTGGACTCGGGGTCAGCCCATAGTATATCCATTCCATCAGGTCCCCCCTTAGGTTTTCCCTTATTATCTGGATGGTTCATATCATTGGAGTATGGTATTCCAAAATAAGTATCGAAACCGTTTGAGGTAGGAAGAACTTCTTTATGGTGTCCAAGATGCCATTTACCAAAGCAGGCAGTTGAGTAACCAAGGGATTTAAAGTGGTCAGCAATGGTATGCTCGGATGGATTCAATCCTTTCGTAGAACTGGGAAATAAAACATGTTGGTGCATCCCCACCCTCTTGGGATAGCACCCGGTCATTAAAGCGGCACGAGAGGGAGTACAAACAGGAGAGGCAACCATAAAACTGGTAAACTTGCGTCCCTCCTGCGCGATTCGGTCAATATGCGGTGTCTTGATTGTTTGCGAACCAAAGCAGCTCAGATCCCCGTACCCTTGGTCGTCAGCAAAAATAAGGATGAGATTTGGCTTATCATGTTTCCCAAAAAGTGAAAGGACATTAAAAAGACAAATACATGCTAAAAAAATAAAAAATCTCATTATTTTGATTTAAAAAGGAGAGCGACATTTATATCAAGTATGAAAATATATCTAAAAACATATTGTTTTATGAGCTTGCGGGTAAAAGGTCAGAAAAAGTATTCTGAGATTTCTCTTTTTCTATTCCTTTTACCAATTTTAATAATCCAATGAAAACCTGTCTGCTTGTACTCTTTATTTTTTCAACTCTTATTGGCACCGCGGTGGAGAAATCCAACTTTGCAAATCAGACTATTGATATTGGCCTAGTGGTAACAGATATTCAAAAGTCTCTTCAATTTTACAAGGAAGTTGTTGGTTTTCAGGAAAAAGAAGGATTTAAAGTAAACGGAAAATTCCCTAAATTAGTAGGTTTAACAGATGGGACCGAATTAAATATTCATGTTCTACGCCTTGGGGATGAAAACAGTTCTACCAAACTAAAACTAATGCAAGTGGCAGGAAAAAAGCCAACACGCATTGTTAAACAGACCTACATACATTCTACTGCTGGCTATTCTTATCTAACCATATTTGTAAATAATGTTGAAAAAGTTATCTCCCAAGCGAAAAAACATGGATATCAACCATACGCTAAAAGTCCCCAAGTTCTCCCTGAAGGGTTACCACAAGATATTTGTCTGCTCATGCTTAAAGATCCGGATGGCAACTTTGTAGAAATTGTGGGTCCATTAACAAAGAATCTAAAATAAAAACAATAATTTCCCTACTGTATAAATTATAAATTAATTTA
>JAQXBH010000271.1 GCA_029252505.1 Opitutales bacterium
TGCCGTTGGATGTAGTGCTCGGCGTACCCGAGATCGAGTACTTGAACTTCAATTCCATGGGGCAGGCGTCCGTGCCCAGCAGCTAGTTTGCCAATACTTTGCGGGGTTGCCCAGACAAAGACCCCCGAGTTCCCAGCGGTTTTTTTATGCATCCACTCAAGTAGAAGTTCAAAATTTTTCAGGGGTTCATGGTACCGGATGACTCCGGTGGGCTTGCCGGTGCAGTAGGCATGCCCACCCTCCCAGCGCCAGGTATCGGGAAAGCAGTTCACATTGACAAAGTCCTCTCCCGTGACGACCTGCCAGCCCGTTTCATTCCCGGTGGGCGGAACGGGTTCTGTGGAATTTCCGGAGGTTAAATCCTCACCCCCTGAGCCGGTGGATTGCATGTACACCGCGAGGTCGGCAAGGTCCTGATCAGACATTCCCATTTCGGAGGCGGAGGGCATCCAGGATTCTTTTAAATAATCAATTTTTGCACCCGCTCGGCGAAAAAGAATTTTACGGGTTTGGCCGCCCAGGATTTTCAGTTTGAGGGAACCGGCATGCCAACTGTAATTGGAAAGGAAGCCCTCAGCCACATGCTTATTTTTCTTGGTGGTGAGCCGGACCGGTTTTTCATACCCATGAGCAAGTTTATCATCCGGATAAACGATCTCTTTTACAATCTCCTCCACGGTTCGTTCCTTCCCCCAATGGGTAAGGTTGGGACCAAAGTTGACCCCAATTCCTTCAATCTTATGGCACAGGTAACATTTTGCAGCTACTGTCTTGCCCCTATGTAAATCTCCTTGGAGTTGAGCAATTTGAGCAGGCTTAGAAACTTCAGTTAATACCCCCAATTGGGTGGGAATTAGATAGCTGGCTTCCATCATTTCTCCCTTCAGGTCATTGAGATCTTTTGCAATAATCTCATCCACTGTAACTTGATAATAATCAGCCGAAAATTCGGGTAGTTGGGCGATCGCTTGTAGGCGATTTAACCGATTCGTTCGTTCTTCATCCGTCCGAAAACTGGCAAAGGCCATGGCGAGAAACCTAAATTCATCCACTGGTGGTTTTTGTGCACGAATGCAAAGATCCAGATCGCGGATTGCTTCGGGGGTATGGAGTCGCCATGCGAGATGCTTATTTTTCGATCCCCACTTCTCGGGATCGGGCATGGCAGGAGCGACCAGCTGGTTATAAACCAACTTTTCCTTTCCGTGAAAAGACACTCCCAGGGCTTCCAAATAAAATCGATTCCGACCGTCAAATCCATCCATCAGTTGGGCAAGGAGGTCGCGGCAATCCGAAAAGGGTATGCCTTTTAGGCTCACCGCTACTTCGCGCCGAACCGAGGCGAAGGGGGACTGGGCGAGTGCCTTGGCATATTCAAGCAGACGGTCAGGATGGCTATGCCTAAGGGCACGATAGGAAACTACGACCTCGATCTCATCTTTACTTTGCAGACCGGGTTCAATTCGGGTCCTCCCCTTCTCTCCCAGCTGGGCAAGTACCCAAATTGCACGGGAGCGGAGAATGGGATCCCTACGGTTTTGGGCCATGAACTGTTCGACCTTGGCATAGGCCCTTTCTCCACGACTGACCAGTTGGGCGGCGGCGTGAGAGCGTACATTGACAACAGGGTTTTTCAGGGCTTCGAGCAGGCCATCCACTTGTGAAAAATCAATTGCGGGAAGAGTCAGGGACTTGCCACCTTTACGGGTAATACGATAGATGCTCCCACTCACCTGATTGGTTCCCCGGCTGGTATCGTTGTAAAAATCGGAAAAGAAAAGCGAGCCATCGGGGGCTAGGGCGAGATCGGTGGGCAGGAAAAATTCGCCCTTTCGATCGGCCTTTAAACGGATAAAAGGTTTGTGGTCCCCCATTTCGATCTGGGCATCCTTCCATTGAGGGGTGACCGCCATTACTTCCTTGCGCACCATACAGGCAACTAAGTAAGTACCGGCCAGGCCGAGAGCATCGTCCTCAATGAGGACATTTCCGGTGGGTGAACCGGCACCGTAAATCGTGCCCGGAGGGAATGCACCGGGATAATTCTCACGCCAGTGAGAGCGTGAAAAGCGCAGGCTCTTGCTCCACCCAGCTGGCTCTTCCCAGGACTTCGCAACCTCCTCCCACGACCGGCTCCCGTCCGTCAGGTCCGCATACCCCATATTGGCATGTTCCATGACCCAGCTGATTCGGGCATGAGCGGGGTCATCATTGTCACTCTGATAAACATCTCCATGAGAGCTAACAAACATATCGTGCGAATTGCGCATATTCTCTCCAGTCGGGGTGAGCCCGGTGCCATCGGGATTGACCCGCATCGTCATTCCACCCACATAAACCTCACCGTCCGAACTCTTTTTTCCAATCCCGTCGCTGTAACCGTAATAACAACCGGATAGATGATGCCTACCATCTTTGGTTTTAATATCCGCTCCGCGGTTACCGTAAGAAAAATGCCACTGTCCACTGGGAGCACCGACCACTGCATGAAGGGTGTGATCGTGACTGGCATCGCGGAAGCCGGTTAAGAAAACTTCCCTCTTGTCAATGCCTTCATCGAACACCGCATTCCGGTTCACATCGGTATAGACAATAATCGATGGCGTGGAAGAGAGGACAATTCGGTTATCAAACACCGCAATCCCGAGGGCCGCATGGCGAATATCCGGATCGGTCACAAAAACATGAGAGGAATCCGCTTTTCCGTCCCAGTCTTTATCCTCCAGAACAATGATAGATCGACCTCCTTCAGTACGCAATCCACGTTGATAATCAATTCCTTCTGTAAGCCACAGCCTGCCTTGGGCATCGAAATCCATTGCCACCGGAGAAAAAATCATCGGGGAACGGGCCCATAACTCAATGGAGAGATTATCATCTCCCAATTCAAAGGCATCAGTGGGTACGCCTGTAATTGATCTTTTTTCCAAGGCGAAATCTTCGCGAGTAGGAGCAGCAGAAAGAGAAAGAAACAGGGAGAGAACGGCGAAGAGAGAGGATTTAGTCATAGTAAATTAGTAATTACTAATAAAATGGTTATGAAACCACAATCCCTTTAGTCCAAAAAGCGTTCCTTTTCTTGGCTTGAGGGCAGTCGACAAACTGCTCTCTTTTTAGAAATTAAATGACGATTATTTGCGATCCCACGATAAACCAAATCTCTTAGAAAAGAAGGAATGAGCAGTAGTGGCCAAACCATAACCCAAGGCCCCCCCAAATCGAGTAGAATTTGTAAAACCGCTGATGATCTTCGTAATATGATGCCGTGTTTAATATAAATAATTGTATTTAAATCCTGACATTCCTGAGGAACCTGTGCCTTGGCAAATTTTCCCTGAAGGGGAGAAAATAAAAACTTTTTATCCCGATCCCGACTAAGAATAAAATCGACTGATGCATTGCACATTCCGCATATACCATCAAATAAAACGACCTGTTGACTATCCTCTTTTTGACTATTTGACACGGCTTCACCCTAACCAATTGCATTTCATTGCCAACCCTTTTTAGAAAAGACCAACAGTTAGGAAAGCATCATTCCCTCGACATTTCAGTTGACTATAATAGCTAGGGAATGAATTTCAATGGATGGAATTAAATAAAATCCAACCAAACGCCAGCGTGAGATATACTGGCTTAATTTTAACGAGTCTGATTTTTCTTTCCGGTTCTCTTTTTGCCCAGAATGATAAAAAAATGGAGGACGCGGAAATTTACGGGGCGATTGGAATGATGTTTGCCGAAGGATCCGGATTGGCAAAAATGGAGTTTACCAGCGAACAGATCGATCTAATTTTAGCAGGTATGAAAAAGGGAATTGCATTGGGGAAAATGCCACCAGAAACCGAGGCACTAATGCCCAAAGTACAACAGATCATGTCCGAAAAAATGAAGATTGCCCGGAACGCAGAGCAGGAAGGAATGAAAGGAATTGCCGCAGAAAATAAAGCGAAGTCCAAAGAATACCTTGCCCTTCTTGCCACCGATGAAAAAGTTAAAAAAGATCCTTCCGGATTTTACTATGAAATTTTACGGAAAGGAAAAGGACCCAGCCCAAC
>JAQXBH010000289.1 GCA_029252505.1 Opitutales bacterium
GCGATCGCTTGCATCCTCTGCTGGTGGCCAGGCCACAACCGGTGCGGTCTCAATCGCAGTCGATACCACCGGTCCAAAACGATGCTTAAAATAACCGCCAATCGAAACCACCTTAGATGGTTTTACTTCAACATAATTCTGGGCCAACTCAATCACCTGCTTGGCAATGTTACGAATTTCTTCATCTCCCAGATCCAAGTGACCCCCTTTGGCTGGCATCTTAACCAATGACTGGGAATCTACTGGACTACCATGAGTAATAAATTTGATCACACCGTCCATGTTGCCCGACTTCACAAGCTCCGAAGTCATGAGGCTGGGAAACACCCCTCCCACTCCGTTTAAGTCCGGGCCATGACACGGTGCACAGCGTTGGGTCAATGCCGGACTAAGTCCTTTCGGCACGGCCAAGGAAAAACTTACCGATAAAGCAAATGAAGTGAGTAAGAAAAAAGCTCTTAGTAAGGCAGTCATAAATAAGTTTAATAAATGAGGGCTGATCTGTGGTTTCGTGGAATAAAAGAAAAGAAGATAAGAGAGAGAATTAGAAGGTTTACATTAAATAAAAAATTCAATTTATCGATACCGTAAAACTATAAACATAAAAATAAATTAGGTGGAGAAAGCGTATATTTCAGAAGTAAAGAAATTCTCTCATAATAGTATTCTCCGCAAAAAGCCTACATTTGCCTAAAAACTTTCTGTATCGTATGTTTATTACCAACCGGATTAACGATTACTTTTCTTTTTGAGGCGTGTCGAGACGAAGTCCAAGAGTAATGGAAATGCGGGCTCGGGCATGCTCCCGTGATCAAAACCCTTAACCTCGCGTAAAAAAACCGCCGGATTACCGACTTTTTTCATCATTCTCCAAAAATATGCCGTCTCTTCATAACGGCCAAACAATTCCAACTCCCGATCGCCAGTGATTAACAAAATGGGCGGTGTCTTCTTTTTCACATGGAAAAGCGGACCCATTTCATCGACCACCACCTGACTCCATGGAATTCCTCTTTCCTTCCGAACCGTAAAATGAGTAATCGTATGTCCACTGAATGGAACCAAACCAGCAAGTTGATTGGGAGAACACCCAAAGGCCTTCAGGTATCTCGGATCCAATCCGACCATACTGGCAAGATAACCCCCGGCAGAATGTCCGCTTACAAATACAGCGGATAGTGATCCGCCAAAATCTTTGATATTTTTAAGGGTCCATGCCACTACTGCGGCCGCATCTTCAATATAAGCGGGTGATTTTACTCTCGGACTGAATCGATAATTCGCAGTCACCACCACCATATCCTTTTTTCGAAGGGGTAAGGGAATGGTTCGATTCCCTTTGGATATTCCTCCTCCGTGAAACCAGATCACCACCGGCAAATTTTTCCCACTCGCCGGGCCATACACATCCAGTCGGCAACGCAGTTTTTGATACTCCGTTTGCTCCTTGTGCAACCGGTATTGAATGTCGGAATAGAATCGGTATTCCGGATCCAAAAGTTCGGAACCATTCTTAAAATAAGCGGGTAGATTTTTTTCTTCCCGTTTTACTTGATTGATTAATTCCCGGGCATCCGAGCATCGGAGCGAAAAGAGATGATCCGACGCTTTCTCAAGAACCTGCTGGATCTCAGCATTCTGCTTTGTTCTTTTTCGAAGAGTTAACAGTTCAGCAGGCAGGGCCAATTCATTTTCTTTCCCCGGACCTTTAATCTTCTGGCTTAGTTGATGGAGATAACGGTACCCAAGATTTGTGGTGGGTTCCACTACCGTTCCCTCACCATAATCATTCCAAGTCGCAATTTGAATAATGGGAGACGACTGAGAAAGTGCCTGATCCAAAGAATCCATCCATGTTTGCCCATCACGATTGGATATACTCCCGTAGCTCTCTCTAATACCCGCATTTCGATAAAAATCGCGATAGCCGGGAAATGCGACCGGAATTGGATTTAATATTTTGGAACCAGTGTCATAAATACTTTGAAGGGATTTCTTCCATTCAATTTCTGAAACCTTTTTGCCTCCATCCACCGGGGGCCAAGCAAATGATGAATCCCCTCCTCCAGCCTTGACTAAATGATGTAATAAAAAAGTGGTAGGGATAGGATCTAATGTTTCCACCGCTTTTTTTAACTTACCATTATTTAATGCCAATGGACCAAAAACCAGAAGTACGGGGTTTCCATTAATCTTTAGGTACGCATCTTCCACAAACCAATTCTGGGCAACCCAATGGATAGATTCACGACCACGGATTATCACTTCACTCTCCTTGATCTCTCCTTTTTTTAACGCTTCTAAGATTGATCGGTCTTCGAAACAAATCGCAAATTGAAGACCTGCCCGTTTGATAACCGAAACAAGCCTTTTAGTGTTTTCATGAATCAACCTGTAATCATTCAGGTTATGAATACCATACCAATCAATGATTACCCCATCGATTCCGGCCAACTTCATCTGTTGTACCTGACACTCCAAAACTGAAATATCCCCTGAGTCATATAAACCAATTAAAGGATATTGATGAGAGGCAATTTTTCTCTTCCCACTCCACCCGACAACATTTGGGTCGCTGTGATCCATGGTCCAATGCAAGCCCCATTCACCCACTTCCGGCTTAGCCGAATACCAGGGCATATAATGTGCGAGTACAATCTTCTCACTTGCCCTTGCGGAAAAACCAAAGACAGAGCAAAAAAAGAACCAAGCAAAGATAATTAAATTTCCGACCATGAAAAAATGAATTACATAAAAGTTACTAGGTTCGACTTGCCTAATAGGTAAGGCAAACCTTAAAGCTACTAGACACTTAACAATCTAGACCTAGCACACAATGCTCAAACTTATTCTTTTTCTCTTATCTTTTTCTTTCACCGCACCGCTAATCCTTGAAGCGAAAAGAATTCTCTTTATTGGGAACAGCTACACATCCCAATGCTCCGATACAATTACTAAATTATTTAAGAACGAAAGCCCGGACTGGAAACTGACTTTCCATACCACGGGTGGAAAAGACCTAGCCTACCATCTGGCAGAACCAGCCACCGAAAAATTAATACGTTCACAAAAATGGGACTTTGTAATTTTACAGGAACAAAGCCAGAAATCGGGATTGGGTGGAAAAAATTCCCAAGGTTTTCATGACGCCGTAGCTTCCTTTTCGAAAATCATTCGGGATACCGGATCCACTCCCTGCCTCTATTTGACCTGGGGTAGAAAAGCAGGAGACAAAAAGAACCCAAAAATTTATCCAAACTACCAGGCGATGCAGAAAAAAATATCCACAGCTTATTTTAAAGCGGGGAAAAATAACCAGGCACGGATTCTCCCGGTCGGTCTCGCTTATTCAAAAGTCAAACAGCAAGACCAGGCACTCTTTGAGAGCCTCTATAAAAAGGATGGCAGTCATCCCTCTGAAATCGGTGCCTATGTTGCTTCCTCTGTTTTCTGGGCTGGCCTAACCGGTAAAGATCCAACCACAATAAAATGGCGAGGCAGGATTGAAAAATCTAAGGCCATCCGGATACGCCAAGCCGCCCAATCAGCACTAGAAAAGCAGCGGTAAATCTAAGGACAACGAGGTGGAGGCAGACGCCCGCCTCTCTGATGCCCTGGTCCACCACGCAATTGTAAAGGCTCCGCTTTAAAGTATCGGGGAATGACCGGCCAGTCCTCGGTCAAAAAATAAGCATAGGTGCCCTTGGGGAATTCATCGGTCACCGTAAACCGACCGTTACACATATC
>JAQXBH010000027.1 GCA_029252505.1 Opitutales bacterium
TACACAGTAGCGGGAACCGGAAAAAAGGGGAATAAGGACGGATCAGCCAGAAAATCGTCCTTCAATGGACCTAAGCATCTATGTGTGGATGGAAAAGGTCGAATTGTCATTGCCGATGATAACAACCATCTAATCCGACTCTACGACCCAAAAAATGACACTGTAACCACAATCCTTGGCGGCCACGCCAAACCCCAAACCACCCTCAACCGCCCCCACGGAGTATCCATTAGTCCCGATGGAAGCCTGTGGGTCTGTGACAGTTGGAACAACCGGATTATTACTCTCAAGAATTACTAATTATGAATATAATCAACAAAACCCTAGTCCTCTTCGTACTTGGACTTCCTCTTGCGCATGCCAACAAATTACCCAATATTCTTTGGATCACAAGTGAAGATAATGGCCCCCATCTCGGATGCTACGGAGATGAGTTTGCCATCACGCCGAACCTCGATGCTCTGGCAAAGAAGGGAACGATTTATACCCGGGCCATCTCCAACGCACCGGTATGTGCCCCTGCCCGAACCACCATCATTTCCGGAATGTATCCTCCCTCCACCGGTTCCGAGCATATGCGTAGTATGACCCGGTTACCATCCAAATTCAAAATGTATCCCACTTATTTACGAGAATTGGGGTACTACTGCACCAATAATTCAAAGGAGGATTATAACCTCATGAAAGAGGGAGAGGTTTGGCATGAGAGTGGACGCAAAGCAAGTTGGGAAAATCGCCCAAACCAAGACAAGCCTTTTTTTGCCATTTTCAATTTCACCATCTCTCATGAAAGCAAGATTCGAAAGCGACCGCATGAGCCAATCCATGATCCAGCAAAGGTTCGGGTACCAGCTTACCACCCGGATCATCCAGAGATTCGAAAGGATTGGGCTCAATACTACGACAAAATCACCGAGATGGACAAAATGGTCGGAGATAAAATCAGGGAACTCAAGGACGACGGCCTCGAAAAGGATACCATTATATTCTATTACGGTGATCATGGCTCGGGCATGCCTCGGAGCAAACGCTGGCCTTTCTTCTCGGGGCTGAATGTCCCTCTAATTGTCCATGTACCAGAAAAATGGAAACACCTTGCTTCTTCCGATTATAAGGTTGGTGGAAGTATCGACCGGCGGGTCGGATTTGTCGATCTCGCCCCCACCCTGTTAAGCATAGCCGGAAAAAAGCCACCCGCACATCTGCAGGGTCATGCCTTCATGGGAAAATATGAAGCTACCGAACAACAATATGGTTACGGGTTTCGGGGACGAATGGACGAGCGTTACGACATGGTCCGCTCCGTAGTGGGTGAGCGTTATATCTACATCCGTAATTATATGCCCCATAAACCGTATGGTCAGCATGTCTCTTACATGTTCCAAACCACCACCACACAAGTTTGGAAAAAACTCTTCGAGGAAGGAAAACTAAATGAAGCTCAAAGCCATTTTTGGAAGACCAAACCGGCTGAGGAACTTTATGACCTACAAAAAGACCCTGATGAAGTTACCAATTTAGCCCAGTCTAAACAACATGCCCCTATTCTTAAAAAAATGAGAAAAGCCCATTTTTCCCATATCCGGAAAATCCGTGATGTCGGATTTCTTCCCGAAGGAGAAATTCATTCACGGTCTGTAGGGTCAACTCCCTATGAAATTGCCCGGGATTCTAAAAAATACCCTTTTGAAAAAATTCTTGCCGCTGCCGAGCTTGCCACCTCCCTTAAAAAGAAAGACCTTCCTTCTATTGCCCACCTTCTCGAGGACAGTGACTCTGCGGTTCGTTACTGGGGTGCCATTGGGCTTCTTTCTCATAAAACTGCCGGAACAAAAACATATAACAAAGAACTCCTGAATGCCCTCAATGACAAATCACCCTATGTCCAGGCTACTGCTGCAGAAGCCCTGGGACGGTTTGGAACAAAAGAGGAACAAATTCTTGCTGTTCAGACATTGGGAAAACTGGCCGACCCAATTAAGAACGGATGCTTTCCATCCATGCTGGCAATGAATGCAATCGACCATTTGGATAATAAAGCCAAGTCTCTCATTCCTTTCATTCAATCGATGCCACGAACTCCAACTGGAGTGGACAAACGCTTCCAAGGCTATGTCGGTCGTCTGGTCGATACCACAATCAACGAACTCGAGAGAAAATAAAATGCTTAGCCCTAAATTCCTTCCTTATTTCATCCTACTATCAGGATCTTTTCTTCACGCAAAGACCAATATCATTTTTATCATGGCTGATGATCTTGGTTATGGTGACCTCGGTTGTTTTGGACAGAAACTAATCAAGACTCCAGAGCTCGACCGCATGGCGAAAGAAGGAATGAAATTCACTCGATTCTACTCGGGATCCACAGTTTGTGCCCCCTCTAGGAGTGTACTGATGACTGGGCAGCACATGGGCCACACTCATGTTCGGGGTAATGCCGGTGGAGATATGATGAGACAAAGCCTGCGCGATGAGGACATTACCGTGGCAGAAAAACTTAAGGAATCAGGGTACTCAACTGCCCTCATTGGAAAGTGGGGGCTAGGAGAGGTCGGTCAGCAGGGGCACCCTCTCAATCAGGGTTTTGATTATTTCTACGGATACCTCAACCAAGTACATGCCCACAATTTTTACCCCGAATTCCTTTGGCGAAATCATTCCAAGCACATATTGGATAATGTAGTAAAGCCTGCCGGAACGAGTGCTCGAGCAGGATTCATTGGTGGAGCCGCCACCAAACGGGTGGAATATTCCCACGATTTATTTGCAAAGGAAGCGCTCAGTTGGATCGAAAAAAATAAAGGCAATCCATTCTTCCTCTACCTTCCCCTTACCATTCCTCATGCAAATAATGAAGGCAGTAGAATGTTCGGAGATGGTGCAGAAGTTCCGGACTACGGAATGTATGAAAATAAAGACTGGCCAAAGCAGGACAAAGGCCAGGCAGCTATGATCAGCCGAATGGATAAAGATGTGGGCAGAATTCTTAATTTACTAACCAAGCTGAAGATCGCGGAAAATACATTGGTCATTTTTACCTCAGACAACGGGCCACATGATGAAGCAAAACACAATCCTGAACGGTTCAATCCGTCCGGTCCGTTACGCGGAATGAAACGTAACCTTACAGAAGGTGGAATTCGTGTGCCCACTATTGCCTGGTGGCCAAAAACAATTGAGGCAAATGGTGAGTCCGATCAGCCATTCTATTTTGGAGACTTAATGGCCACTTCATGCGAAATTGCATCTTCAAAAAAACCCGTGGGTATGGATAGTATATCATTCCTTCCCACTCTGTCAGGAGATTTGAACAAACAGGACAGCCATCAATATATCTACTGGGAATTCTACGAGCGTACTTTTCGCCAAGCCGTGGTAATGAAAGAATGGAAGCTTATCCGCTCGGGTATGAACAATTCTACAATCGAACTGTATGACCTCTCCCGGGATATTCACGAGGACAAAAATCTCGCATCCGAACATCCGGCCTTGGCCCAAAGGTTGATCTCTTACATGGAGGAAGCCCATATTCCACACCCCAATTGGAAAACGCCCCGGACGACTCAGAAATAAGGTCTATTTTGCGGGAAGCAATGCCCCGTCTTTCATACCGTGTATAATTTTTTTGTCTGCGGGACAAAAGGTGGCCAATGATCCACTCCACTTTACCTGCTCGCCAATTACAAAAAAGTAAGGCGATAACCTAAGCCTTCCACGCATCGGGACAATCTCTGCTTTATTCTCAAAAACAGGGTGTTCGAGAAGGACCGGTTTATGAAATTCCTGCATAACTGAGATGGGAGAAGGAGAAGACTTCAATGCAGTGGAAAGAGACTGCTCCCACTCATCTCCGGAGACATCATCCCCAATGACTACACTTCTTGCCCCCCATGCAGTTTCGTGAAACCCACTCGCCTTAATCACTAATGACCTTTCTTTCTTCGAAGCCCTTCCCAACTCACTCCAACCTCCCAAACGCTTCCCCTTAACCAGCGGACCATCCACAGTAGCACCGGGGGGGATTGGAGACGGATCAAGAACCCAGGTTTTAGGAATAACGCCACGAAGAAGGGCTAATTCCTTCTTATTTAAATTCTCCTTCCAAAATTCCTGCAATCGATGGTGATGAAAAAGTGCCAGCGATAATTTCTCTTCCTGAAAGGGACGCATGGGAGGAGTGACCACTAATTTTTCTTCTTCCACTAATCTTGCCAACTCTTTCATTTCCGGGACCTGTTCATAATCAAACAACTCCCAAAAACGATACAGCAAATCGATTTTCTCATTTTCCAGGAAAACTCCTGAATCCCTAATTTGAAGATCACTGGGTGCACAAACCTCAATCCAATAACCAAGAGAGCGAAGATTTTGGGCAAGCCATTCCATTTCGGGTAAATAAGTATCTGCCTCATTACTCACGGCTATTGCAAATTTGGATTCTCCCTGTTTCGTCTTCGGACAAGCCTCCTTTAACGCTGCGCCAAAAGATTCAAGCATTTCCGAGTTTTTCTTTCCAAAATAAATCTGATTTAAAAATGCGGTCAGTCCAATTCCACCTGGAACCGCATCCCATTCCGTCAATGCAAGTCCATCTTGAGTCGGTAATAAATCGGGCCTTAATACTGCTGGCATTGAACCCAAAACCGACTTTGAAATAGAATGCTCAACTAACCACTGGGGTTTACCCGTATCATAATAGTCTGCAACCCAGGGTACTTTTAAATCCTCATTCCTCAAAATCTTCTGATCATTCTTCGACTTCGAGTACAGTTTTTCGATTGCCTGGTAAAAAGAAAATGCAGCATGTCCAAGTGCTTCAATCTCAACTCGTGCAGATTCTAAAATCGACCAATACCGAGGAGACCACTTCCAAGTCTTTCCTGCAAACAAAGGATTTTTTTGATGCAATTCAATTTCGTCCCAACTCAGGTCAGGTGATTCCATTAATCCTCTACTTGTATTTCTTTATTTCTCTGTCTGGGGCACCCGGCACGTAACCAACCGTTTACAAAAGGATCCAATTCTCCATCCATCACAGCCTGCACTCCCGAAGTTTCCACACCGGTTCGTAAATCCTTTACCATTTGATAGGGTTGAAATACATAGCTTCGGATTTGATTCCCCCACCCCATTTCTCCTTTCGAACCGTAAAACTTTTCCATCTCCACCCGCTTTTCATCCTGTTCCTTTTCATAGATCCGGGATTTCAAAACCCTCATCGCAGTTTGTTTATTCTTTAACTGTGAGCGTTCATTCTGGCATTGAACTACAATATTAGTGGGCAAGTGAGTCAATCGGACTGCGGAGTCTGTCTTATTTACATGCTGTCCTCCCTTACCACTTGAGCGGTAGGTATCAATTCGAAGATCATCATCCGGGATGTCCATATCCACATCATCATCCTCCATCTCGGCAATTACATCCACTGAACAAAAAGAGGTATGACGCCGTTTATTGGAATCAAATGGACTAATTCGGACCAATCGATGGACGCCCCGCTCCGCCTTTGCATATCCATAGGCGTGTAAACCCTCCATCTTAATTGAACAACGACTCACCCCCGTTTCTTCTCCGGGTTGAAGATCTTGTAGCTCCACCTTAAATCCACGCCGCTCCGCCCATCGCATATACATTCTCATTAGCATATCTGCCCAGTCGCACGACTCAGTTCCCCCTGCCCCCGCTTGAATACTCAACAAGGCAGGTCGGTCGTCAAATGGTTCACTCAAAAAGCTCGCTACTTCTAAATCCTCGACATTGCTCAGTAATCCTTCGAGGGTATTCATAAATTCACTCTCCATTTCCTGGTCATTCTCGTCCTCATCACATAATTCAGCGAGGGCATCCAAATCATCAACCTGGACTCGGAACGATTCAATTTTCTCAACTGTCTGCTTGAGTCGGTTGGCCTCTGAACTGACTCGCTTTGCCTCGGTTTGGTCATCCCAAAATGTGGGAGCAGACATAAGAGACTCGAGTTCAAGAATGTCTTTCTTCTTCTCATCGCAATCAAGAAACTTCCAAAGGTGCCTCGTCTTTTTGATCAGTTCTTGCAGTCGGGATTTATCATCAGGTAAAATCATAAGTTACAGGATTTGTTTTAAACCGAAAAGTCAAGCCCCTCAGGTACATCCAAGTGCAATCCACACTCCCGACCATGCCCCCCATGTCTTGAATCTTCTGCTGGTTTCGAGGGGTCAAATTTTTGTGTACTATGATGATCCCCAACCGAGTCATACCCCATTCCTTCGAGCGGATGATAAGGGAGATTATTTTGGGGCAAGTATTGGTAGGTCTTTCGATCGTCCCAGTCCAGTATTGGATAAAACTTTAAAACACTACCCTGATTTTCGATAAAAGGCCTCTTTTCACGGTCTGAAGATTGCGCTCTTCGCAAACCGGAAAGCCAAACGGTTGCTCCTAATTCTTTCAAGGCACGCTCCATCGGTTCTTTTTTATTGATAAAATTATATTTTTTCATTTCTTCCTTTCCCTGCTCCCACAACTTACCAAATTTCACCTCCTGAAAGGAAGGAGTGAGTGGAGACGAGTAGATCCGAGGATGAAAATCCAGTTTTTTCTGCAAAGTTTGTGCGTATTGATAAGTTTCTTGAAATAAATAACCGGTATCCACAAAAATTACCGGTATTTCCTTACTTACCTGTAAGACAAGATTCAGCATTACAGAACTCTGCAATCCAAAGCTAGTCGACAGGACTACTCCAGCACCATACCGCTCCCATGCCCAAGCAATCCTTTCCTGGGCAGAAAGGGCTTTCATTTCAATATCAATTTCCGATAATTCTTTGTCAGACAGGTTCATTCAAAATGCAAAATTTGAATAATGACAAAATAAACCAATTTAGTAAAGAGTAGGCTGAGTCATAAAGTGAATGATTTTGATTCGCACTTTTAATAATATTTCTATTAGGTTTATTTGTGGAAGACATTGTACAGTTACTAAATCGAAGGCCGGAATTAAAAGTTTGCCGGGATGACATTCAATCTGCCTGCCAACTCCTTCTCGATTGTTTTCGCTCCGGAAACCAAGTCCTGCTCTGTGGAAATGGAGGGAGTGCAGCCGACTGTGAACACATTGCCGGTGAATTAGTGAAACGATTCTCCCGACCACGCCCATTAGGCAAAGAACTCGCAGAAAAACTGGGTCCGGATCTCGCCCAAAACCTGCATGGTGCCCTCCCCGCACTATCCCTTCCCTCCATGGTCGGATTTACCACTGCTTTTGTAAATGATGATGAACCAGAATACGCCTTTGCCCAACAAGTGGTGGCCTTTGGGAAACCGGGTGACATCCTTCTTGGAATCAGTACATCCGGAAATTCCCGCAATATTGTTCATGCAGTAAAGGCTGCCAATGCCCTTGGACTTCATACCATTGGACTCACTGGAGAATCAGGTGGTGAATTGGCCACCGTTTGCAAACTTTGCATCCAAGCACCAGCAACTGAAGTGCCCCGGGTGCAAGAACTTCATCTTCCGATCTATCATACCCTTTGCCAAGTGGTGGAAGATACTCTCTTCCCCTAATTATGTGCAAATCGATTGATTTGCACAGTCGCCTGCCTACAGGTCTGGCCGACCTCTCCCGTTCAATCGCCACTTTGGTTCAAAAAAAAGGCGGACACCTTCTCCTTGTGGGTGGAACGGTTCGTGACCTTTTCATCGATGAAACTCCCCGCGAGCTCGATGCCGAAGTACGCGGACTCAGTACCGAACAACTCATCGATTGTCTCCACCCCCACTACCCGACCGATCAGGTGGGCAAATCTTTTGGCGTGCTCAAACTGAAGGGACTTCCGGTGGAAATTGCCCTTCCTCGTACCGAGATTAAGACGGGAAGTGGTCATAAGGGATTTTCAATCGAAGTCGATCCACACTTACCTTTTGAAAAAGCGGCCTTGCGGAGAGACTTTACGATTAATGCCATGGGGCTTGACCCATTAACCGGAGAAATCAAAGATCCATTTCGAGGAGAATATGACCTGAAAGAAAAAATCCTTCGTCATGTAAGTACTGCCTTTACGGAAGACCCTCTCCGTGTACTGCGCGGAATGCAGTTCGCCGCCCGCTTTTCTCTCCAAGCCAATTCCGAAACGATTGAACTCTGCCAAAAAATTGATTTGGAAGGCTTGGCGTCGGAAAGAATTTTCGGGGAATGGAAAAAACTCATTATTCAAGGGGTCTCGTTTTCAAAAGGTCTGAATTTTCTCCGACAAACTAAATGGCTTCGCTTCTTTCCTGAACTGCAGGCTATGGTGGATTGTCCACAGGACCCAATGTGGCACCCCGAGGGAGATGTCTGGATCCACACACTTCATTGTCTCGATGCATTTGCCAAAAAGCGAATCGGGGAGGAATGGGAAGACCTCGTAGTGGGATTGGCGGTTCTTTGTCACGATATTGGAAAACCATTAACTACCAAGATCGGTGAAGATGGACGGATACGTTCCCCAAAGCATGAACCCTTGGGCGAAGAACCGACCCGCAATTTCCTCTCCCGAATGACCAATCAAAACGAACTGATTGACCAGGTCGTCCCATTAGTTAGAAGACACCTTGCCCCCCGTACATTCTACAATGATCAGGCAAGCGACGGAGCAATTCGCAGACTGGCAAGACAGGTTACCCGAATTGATCGTTTAGTTCGAGTCGCCGATGCAGATATTTCAGGCAGACCACCAAGAGAAGATACTTTTCCTGAAGGCCCATGGCTATTGAAACGGGCGGAGGAGTTGAAAGTCAAAGATTCCGCCCCACAACCTATTATTATGGGAAGGCACCTAATCGAACGAGGACTCACTCCGAGCCCTGATTTTTCCCGTATTCTCGATAAATGCTTTGAAGCTCAACTCGATGGTGTATTTACGGAGCAGCAAGGCGGGCTACAATATCTGGATTCTTTGCTTACTGAAGAGCATTAAGTTCTTCTCGCCAATGAACTCCGATTATTTACGCTTAATCAAACGCGGTTCGAATCTAATCATTGGTAAATTCCAAGCCCCCACTTTTCTCATCGCGATTGAATCGCGAGTAATTCCCCTTTTAGCCTACAACCAACTTCTTAATCGTCCTCTGGTCGGCATCTAACCGACGGGCAGCTTCCCGGTAACTGCCAGTATTTTCATAGGCCTTCCTCGCGTAGATCTGATTCCATCTAGAAAGAGTGACCTGAGAACCAGCATAAATTCCCTCGATATCCTCTTCATTCTCATCGGTATTCACCAAAGGAGCAAATTCATCGTGTACGATAATATTTCGCACCGCCTGTTCTAACTCCCTGAAATTCCCCGGCCAGGAATAATGGAGAGGAAGAACGGATTCTAATTTACTCACGACCTTTGAACTGAGCTCCTTGGCTCCATCACTACCGAAAAGTTTAGTGCAAATGTAATGGACTGAATTAACAATCTCCTTCGGACTGGAAGCAAGAATATCCTGCAAGCCAATCGTATTAACCTGATCCCCACAAAGGCGGTAAAAAAAATCTTCCCTCATCCCACCGTCTCTCACCTGCTCTCCTAAATCCCGATGTGTGGCCGCGATAATCTTACCCTCGTAAAAAGAGGGAGCATCTCCACCAATAGGCTGAAATTCCCCTGACTGTAATATTCTGAGAAGTTTTACCTGTATCGATTCTGGAACTTCGCCAATTTCATCGAGAAAGACGGTTCCATATTGGCCTGCTGTTTTAAAAATTCCAGCATGATCACGCATCGCACCCGTAAAAGAACCTTTGCGATGTCCAAAAAGTTCAGACTCAATTAAAGTCTCCGTTAAAGCAGATAAATTGACCGGACAAAAACTTTTTCTTGGATTGGATGCAAATTGACCACTGCTCGGGTCATAAGGAATAAACCTTGATAACCCAATCGCCCGGGCCACAATCTCCTTTCCCGATCCAGTCGGCCCCAGTATTAAGGTCGGAAATCGACCCACCGACTCATGCATCCACTGTTGATAGCTAAGCATATCCTTGGTGAACACACTCTCCCATACGCGAACTCTCAGTGCCCTCATCGGCTCACTCCATCCTACAATTTCATTAAATAGACAGAGGAAGGCACGTCTTAATTGATAAAAGCAGGCGAAAATATGTGCGGGGTTTTCCCACATAACACTTCTTGCCCCCGAAACCAAAGGCCTTCTTTGCTTAATACCCGACTCAATCTTTTTAAATAGTTTTCGATTGGCAATTGAATCTGATTTCTCGCTTTCAATTAAAGCATCCAAATCATCCACTAGCTCATGATAGAGAGAAAAATATGCCAAAGATGCCATCTGTTCAGCCCTAACAGGCGATCCGTAACCTTTAGCCATACCCGAAAGAAGAGATTGTTCTGCCTGTTCAACCCAATAAAGAACCTGATTAAACTCGTTGGTAAACTTTGAGTTTCTTATCCAAGGCTTCTCTGTCCGACCCATCTGACTAATAATGTTCCCTTCAATTTCATCCCTTTGTCCTGCGAACGGATTGACGAATGCAAGGGAGTGAATGCTTTCTAACAAAAAATCTAAATTCAAACTACTCATATGACAATATATGTAATAAATAATAACATTTAATGTATCAACAAAATTAAGGCAAAACCACCACGATAGGCGTAAGCTGTTGAATAGCATAAAGTTAAATTACCCCAATGAGTCTGGCATAAGAAATGATAAATATAAAACCGAATTTCAGCAAATTAACTTATTCAAAAAATGAAAAACAGAACTATACTGATCGGACTCCTAATAATCCTTTCCCTTGTGTCGATTGGCTGCCAGTCACATTCCGTTCAGATGACATCTGGAAAAAAATACATATCGGACTACTCCCATGTTGAGGTAAAGGAGGCGAACAAGACAAGCACCGATAAAGAAGTAAAGTTAGTCGCTGAAATTGAACCTTCACTTCGATTTCCTGCGAGAATTGGTTTAGTAAAGATTTACAATGGAAAAATAACTAATTTATCTCCTGAGGAGGTAGAGTCCTGGATAAAAGTAAAAGAAGAGATGGGAGAAAAGTTTGGAGATTTTATCCCGGTTAGCTCAATGATTGCAGAAATGGTATACTCATCTCAAAACAGAAATACGAAGAGACATGGAAGCCCAGTTGAAATATTTCGGAAAGTTCGACTAGGGGCGGCCAGGCAACATCTTGATTATGTTTTGGTGTACGAAGTATTGTCTTCAACCAAAACAACTAAACTCGCATCATCCATTGCGAATTGGACTATAATCGGGGGCTATTTAATTCCATCACGACAAATTAAAACCACCGGTCATGCCAATGCACTTCTCCTCGATGTGAGAACTGGATATCCCTATGGAACGGCGACTGCCACACTTAATGCAAACGAAATATCGGCCTGGTTTAATAATCGGGATAAAGCCAGAAATTTAGCCGACAAAAACCAGATGAGTACGGTTATCAAACTTATTCCGGAAGTTCAACAAATGATGAAAAAACTGATGCAAAATTCCAAACAAGTTTAGAAGTAGAATAAACCCGATTATGAACAAGAACAAAATCAAACTTGTCGCATTTAGCTTTATTTTGGGATTCGTTTTTTCAAACCATTCCCTGGCAACAGATCAAATCATTGCCCAACCCAACTCGACAGAAGTTTTAGATGAGTTGAAGATTGCAAGGGAACTCGTACAAAAAAGTCAGGATAATCTCGCTTCAATCAATAGAAAGCGCAGCACTGTACATCAACAAATTGAGGATCTACCAGATGAGCAAAAAAAACAAATCCTACGCGAGAATGGAGAAAATTGGCTTAGCGCTCATCAGCATTCCGAAGACTGCATGGAAGAATATCTATCGAAACTTGTTTCGGCTTATGTAAAACTAACCGAAAGTCACCCCTCGTTCCAGAATGTTAAAAGTGAATTACTATCCCAACACCCAAAATACAATAAAAACAAGCATACCGAATCCTACAAAAATCAATTATCTCTTTTGGCAAATACTTTCCATAACGAATTAATTAAAGATAGGGTCTCACGAAAAAAGGCATCCTTTTTAGCCGACCTAATCAAACCAACTGGCTCTATAAAATTTGAAGACCGGATGCGCCTAATTGGAATTACAGTCGAACCACAAAGTTGGATTATCCAAGCCGCTTACTCTCTAGCTCAATTACGGGCAGGGAATATTTCAACAGCGAGAAAAGAAAATGTAAAACTTTTACGAAAATCAGAAAAACTTTCCCAAAAAGGACACGGAATAAATTACAGGAAAGAAGGCGATGTGCGAACCTACAAATCTGTTTACCGCGAGTACCTGCTTCATCGTGCATTAATTGAATCTCATGCAAAAGAAAAAGGTTTAGCTAAAAAATACCTAACTCGATCTCTAAAAATCGAAGAAGATGAAGAAATTAAAAGTGAGCAGAATCTAATAATCCGCGAAATCAATTCACTTTCTAAATCATAACTTCACAGCAAATTTGATTGAACCCAATGAATTACCTAATGAAACTTTCACTAATCTTACTGATACAGCTATCCGCTTTGTCTATGACATTCAATCAGCCCTGCTAAAATTGAAAACATCCGATAACTCAGCGGATAATTTCCTCGACCTAAATAATACACCCTCACAAACTAAAACTTAAGTTAAATCATAAAAAAAGCCGCTTCTGACCATGACTAAATATATACTGTTACTCCTCTCCTCGGTCCCACTTTTCGGACAAGACCAAACTTTCCTGACCCTTCACTTAGAAGACCTGGTCCTCGATAAAGAAAATCCGGCTCCCGAGGTATTTGATGTACGCCGAAAATATTTGAGAGAATCACGCAAGTGGATAACTCCGCCCTCAGCTTATTTGCGAACATCCGATGCAGAAAGATCTTTTGTACATATCGTCAGCCAAGCAAACAACCCAATCAGCTTACCTACAAGTGCATTGCGCATCTGTCTGTTCAATCCAAAGCCGATTGTAAATGGATCACTTTTTATTCCGAACAAGGATAATGAACTAAGCGAGCATCCCTTCTCTTTTGATCTAAAAAATGCCAAGATTCTTGCATCGGAAAAAAAGAGCGAAGAAACCTACCAAAAGAATAAATTAGCATATTATCAAAAACTTCAGAAACTCAGTGTCCCAGGCACTGCCTGGTTCAGGCATCAATCAGAACAGGCTTCTAATAGATTAAAGAAACTTCTTCCTAAGAGTGAAATAACCCACCAACATAATAATACAAACCGTATCATTCGCCCAGTTCGCAAGCGTGGAATCGAGAGACAAATGGATTTATTCTCTGGCGGACGAGCGATTAGTGAAAATCTTCAATTGGACCGGGTATTACGTCTTTCCAGCGATGAGCAAAACCGGACAATTCCAATTTCCTCAGTCAAAGGTATCACCATAGATGAAATGCCATGGAAGGAATTGATTGGAGACGCCAAACCCGAGCTTGATCCTTTGGCAAATGCCCTCCCCTCCGACCAGCATGCTCTCTTTTTCCCTACCTTCCAATCCATGATCGAAGTAATGGATAAAGCCACACTCTTGGGCACCCCCCTCCTTCGATTGAGTGAAGGCCGGGCCGAAAGTGCCCGCTCACGAGAAAAATACCGGGATCAGCTCTGCCTTCCGGACACCGAGCTCAGTCGGGTACTCGGACCCAAACTAATCTCCTCCGTGGCAATGACCGGAAGCGATCCATTTTTACGAACCGGAACCTCGCTCACCGTACTATTTGAGGCCAAGCAAACTGATGCCCTTGTCGCTGCGCTCGCATTACGCAGACTTCAGTCCTCGCAAAAGAATAAGGAAGCCAAAGATGTTAACGGTACTCTATTCGGAGTGAAGTATGTGGGATTGGTTGCTCCAGGAGATAGGATTAAATCCTATTCTGCCGTAGTTAGTGAAAACATCGTGGTCGTCACTAATTCTCTGAATCAGTTAAAGCGGATTATCCAAGTCTCTCAAGGCGAGAAAACAAGCTTATCCTCACTTGAAGAATACCATTATTTCCGGACTCGCTACCTTCGCCCACCCGCACAACATGAACACACATTCGTCCTTATCTCGGATGCCACCATTCGTCGTTGGTGTGGACCAGAATGGCGCATTGGAGCATCCCGCCGTACCCGTGCTTCCTCCGAACTTGCTGAATTACAGGCACGACATGAATCAAGCAGTGCCCTCCATCTGAAAGATTTCCCTGAACTCGGAAAGGTTAAGATCATCAATGGTCGAGTGCATAGTCCCCGCTTTGGCAACCTCGCTTTTCTGCGTTCAGTCGAAGACTTGGGTATTAAAAAAATCACTGAAGAAGAGAAACGGGCCTATGTTTTCTTTCGCGACCGCTACCAAAGTCACTGGTCAAATTATTTTGACCCCATCGCGGCACGGCTCTCTATTCGAGACGGAGAAATTTCGGGCGACCTCACCATCCTCCCACTAATAGGCGGGTCTGATTACCGTCGAATGATCAGCACCACAGGCGATGTAAAACTGAAGGACTCATCGGGCGATCCACACCCGGAAGCACTCCTCCACTGGGTCACCGCAGTCGACATGGACTCACCTGAGTTACAACAGGTAAGTAATTTCGCTTCGATTATGGCTCCCTCTTTAGGCACGGGTGCTTTCAGTTGGATAGGTAAGTCCTATTCATTATACCTCGATCAATCTCCTTTTTTCAGCGAATTGGATGATGCCTTCTCCAGCGGGGGAGAAAAGGAAGCGAACGAATTTATAAAGAAAAATCAGGGGCGATTTCCGATCGCACTGAATGTGGAAGTGAACAATCCCTTCAAGCTGACTGCATTCCTGGCTGGCTTTCGGGCCTGGCTCGAACAGACTGCACCCGGAATGACGGTTTGGTCCAATCATTCACACAAGAAACAAGGCTATGTAAAAATTGCCCCCGGAAAGAATCTCGAGGACGACCTAATGGAGGAGGGATCCGCACCTGTCGCACTTTACTATGTACCCTCACCCAAATCACTCACCGTCAGCCTGAGTGAAAAAATGATCAAACAGGCAATTGACCGTAATCTGATTCGCCGATCTGGAGATGCGAATCAAACCATCGCCCAGTGGGCAGGAAAAAGCTCTGCATTTTTTGCCAAAAATTCCCTGATCGAACTTTTGGATCGCATTTTGCAAAAAGAAAGCCTTAAGCACTTTCAGAAAAAATCATGGTCCAATCTTTATGCACTCAATGAATGGCGCATTCATCTCGGAAAAATGAATGCTCCATCCTACCACCTTGCAGTTTGGCAAACTGAACTCCAATGCCCAGGAGGTGGAAAGTATACCTGGGATGAAAAATTTCAGACTTACGAATCGAGTGTCTTCGGACATCCGGGTAAACCGCGCATGCCTCAAAACGGAATCGGGCTACTCAGCCCATTCGGAAAAGTAGACTTCGGGCTGACCTTCGAAAATGATGGTTTGCGTGCACAGGCGACAATGCTTGAAAAAAAACGGAAGCTATCTCCCCAAAAGGATAAATAAATACAATTCTTTCCATTGAATTGAAACTCAATATTTGACCCTCAATGGTATAAAGTTAAGTCTAGAAAACATTCAACTATACACACTTCAGTTCTTGATTTCACTGGTAGTTCGAACTAGGC
>JAQXBH010000042.1 GCA_029252505.1 Opitutales bacterium
ATGGACTCGCCCAGTTTACCTGAAGCCAATTGTAAAGACTGACCAGAGGCCAGATCCACATCATTCCCCGCTACATCGGTAAAGGTAATATCGCCAGAAATTAAGTTTACCCCACCAGTAATATCTCCAGTAACTGGATTCCGAACCGCAACTAATTGAAACATCGTACCCCGAATGCCCGCAGTACCTAACGGACTGCTTAATACCATAGTTGAGCCCTTCCTGAGCTTGGGTGCTTTTACGATTAAGTTTCCAAAGTCAAGATGAGCGAGGAGTTCAGACTGAGAGGGTTCTTCTTCAGTTTGAGAAGGAATTGCATCAGGATCAGAATTGAAACTTTTCTGAGCAAATTTTCGTAAATAAAAACGGCTTCCTGGCTTGATTGTAATCAGCGCACCGTTTGAAAATAACAGCGATGCATTGCCACTCTCACCTGTCACAATGATTGATTTTTCTTCTACTTTTTTACCGACAGAGGAAGAATCAAGAGTAATTTGAAAGTCGTCTTCAATTGAAAGTGAAAAAACCTCGCCATTAACAGAAGCAACAATTACAGACGCATCGACTGCCTCTAAGTCAACAATTACCAATTTGGCTAAACAAATAAAAACAAAATAGTGAAGACCACTAAAGAGTTTCTTGACGGATAAAATCGAAGAAAAACAAAAATTTTGAGAAGAAGAAAACAAGACATTTTCAAAATAACTCAGAACCCTCCACTTTCGCAAGTGATTTTTACCGTATTTCCTAGATCTTATCCAATCTCAGATGCATAACTTTCTGCATCCAATAATTCTTTGGTATTAATCGAATCGGAAGGTTTAATTCGAATCATCCATCCACCAGTGTAAGGATCAGAATTGACTTGTTCCGGGGAATTGTTCAACTCTTCATTCGTCTCGGTAATCTCACCCGTTAATGGCATGTATAAATCAGATGCAGCTTTCACCGATTCGACCACACCAAATACGGCTCCTTTTTCGAAAACCTCCCCCACTGCAGGCATTTCTACAAATGTAACATCTCCAAGGCTATCTTGTGCATGATTAGTAATTCCAATTACGCAAGAACCATCAGATTCTTGTCTAATCCATTCGTGTTCTTTCGTGTAAAATAATTCAGATGGTATATCGGTCATTCAAATCGGATATTTATCAAATATAACGGGATCAAGAAAAAAACACTTTTTATTCGCAACCAATCCTTGTTCCGGAAGGAACGATTGCATTTTTAACAATTACCAAAAGACCATCCCGTGCATATACACCATTATGTTCATCGGCCCACCCTTCTTCAATTCCCTTGGGTGAAAGAAACACATTGGCACCAATTCTAGCGTTCTTATCAATGATAGAATTGGTAATAATTGAATTATCTCCAACCCCTACATCGGGGACATCAGAAATGTTTTCCGGTAAATCAATTTCATCATGAGTTTCAAAATAATCCGCTCCCATCATTACCACATTATCAAATTTACAGTTATCTCCCACCATCGAGCGGACTCCGAGCATACACCGATTGAAGGACGATCTCCCGATCATGCATCCACTTGCTACAGTTGACCTATCCATATCACAGTGGGTAAGCTTGGCGGTAGGTAGTATATCTGGATAATTATAAATGGGGTGATCCTCGTCGTAAAAATTAAAGGAGGGTACCGGTTCAGTTAATTGTAAGTTCGCATCAAAAAATGCTCTTACTGTACCAATATCTTCCCAATAATCATCGAATACATGACATCGAATATCTTTATCCTGAACAAGTGACGGGATAATCTCCTTACCGAAATCCTTCGAATCCCCCTCCAATGCCTCAAACATGGATGACGCATTAAACACATAAATTCCCATCGATGCTAAAACTCGGTCACACTGCCCGTCCGTTGATTTAAGTTCTTCAGGGACTAAGCTTGATATCACTTCTGGATCAGTTGGTTTTTCTACAAAATCAGTAATTCTTGCATCCTCGCCAATACTTAAAAGCCCAAGGCCCGATGCTTCATCAGTTGACACTGGCTTAGCGGCAACCGTAACTTCTGCCCCTCTTGCGAGATGTTCTTCCACCATTTTGGAAAAGTCCATTCGGTACAATTGATCTCCAGAAAGAATGACAAAAATATCATCCGGCTTGGCATTAAAATGCATAATATTCCTGCGCACTGCATCTGCAGTACCTTGGTACCAGTCATCTCCATGTTCTGTCTGTTCCGCCGACAGAATTTCAACAAAGCCTCTCCCAAAACGATCAAAACGATACGCATCTTGAACATGTCGATGCAGGGAAGCGGTATTAAATTGGCTTAGTAAATAGATTCTATTGTAGCCCGAGTTGATACAATTACTGATGGGGATATCAACCAAACGATACTTCCCAGCCAGTGGAACCGCAGGTTTACACCTTAATTTTGTTAATGGATACAAACGAGTGCCTCGCCCACCTCCCATAATCACACAATGTACTTGTCTTTTCATTTTATACTTTCTTTGTTCTTGCTCGTCTTTCTTTTTTTCTTCCTGTTACAGTATATGTGGAAATTGAAAACAGCATTCGTGCAATCACAAAAGTTACTTCCTGCCATAAGAGCACATAAGTTGGGCATATTTCTTAACATTCTTACGAACCAGTTTAATAATTAGACATAATTTAATGCACACATTACCTTCACTAGAAGAATTTATTACACAATCGAAAAAATTCGATGTAATTGCGGTTCGGGCCGAGTTTACTGCAGATGCGGAAACTCCACTTTCTGCCTACGCCAAACTATCAAAAAATAAGCCTGCATTCCTCTTTGAATCAGTGGTGGGAGGTGAACAGGTCAGCAGGTTTTCTTTCGTAGGATGTAATCCAAAAAAAATCATCTCCTGTGGACAAACCGATACCATAATAAACGAACTTGGTAATGCCCCTAGAACAATTCCTACACCAAAAGACCCACTTTCAATTATTGAAGAGGAACTGGATGGGTTAAATTATTTAGGATTTGACGATGAAACCAGATTTTCAGGTGGTGCAGTTGGCTATATTTCCTATGAGTATGCCAACCGGATTGAACCCACAGTTCCTGTTCATGAGAAGGACGACCTAAACCTACCCATTCTGTATTTCATGATCGCGGATCTTGTTCTTGTGTTTGATCATGCGCACCAGTCATTAACTATTTGTGCAAACGCAACACCGGGCAATGACCCTGAAATTGCATACCGGGAAGCATGCATACGAATTGAAGAGACAATCGCCCTTTTAGCACTACCCTCCAATCTAACTCCAGCCAATATCCGTGGAACGGAAAGTATTGAAAATGTAAAAGGAAATCTATCCCAGAAAGAGTTTGAAGAACTGGTACGCAAAACAAAAGAATTCATCCGGTCTGGCGATGTAATTCAGACTGTTCTTTCGCAGCGTTTCTCTATTCCCTATTCTGGTCCTCCCATTAACCTTTATCGAGCGATTCGTGCCATCAATCCCTCCCCTTACATGTTTTTACTAGAAGGAGAAGATTTTTCCGTGGTGGGTGCGTCTCCTGAAGTTCATGTTCGGTTGACCGGTGAAGATGTTCTCATAAGGCCCATAGCAGGCACCCGACCAAGAGGAAAAGATGAAAGAGAGGACAAAGAACTCGAGATTGACCTCCTAGGCGATGAAAAAGAAAAGGCTGAGCATTTAATGCTAGTCGATTTAGCAAGAAACGATATCGGTCGAGTATGCCAAGTAGGAACAGTAAAAGCAGCAGAATATATGTCTATCGAAAGATATTCTCATGTGATGCATATTGTATCTCAAGTGGTCGGCAAGATTGACCCTAGTTTAAATGCATTTGATCTATTGCGTGCAACTTTTCCAGCTGGCACCGTAAGCGGTGCACCCAAAGTAAGAGCAATGCAAATTATTGCTGAGTTTGAAAAAATCCAAAGAAATATTTATGCGGGTGCACTTGGGTATTTCGGATACGAGGGTAATCATGATTCATGCATTGCCATCCGAACCGCTATTATTTCAAAAAACACTCTCCATCTACAAGCTGGTGCAGGTATCGTCTCTGATTCTATACCTGAAAACGAATACCAGGAAACTCTTAATAAAGCGAAAGGCATGTTAAAAGCACTTGCACTTGCCGAAAAAATTTCATCTTAATTCTGTAATTAATATCTTAATCTATGCAAAACCCAGAACAAGAATCCCTTAATATTTATTTACAGCAGATTTCAGTAATTCCTCTGATTACTGTTCAGGAAGAAGTGGAATTAGCCGGACTGATACAAAAGGGAGATGTTAAAGCACGGGAAAAAATGATCACCGCGAATCTTCGACTTGTGGTTAAGATTGCTCAACAATACGCCAATATCGGTCTATCCCTTTTAGATTTAATTAACGAAGGGAATATCGGATTAATGAAGGCAGTTGAAAGGTTTGACCCTACCAAAGGTGGAAAGCTAAGTACATACGGTGCTTGGTGGATTAAACAATCGATAAAACGAGCTTTGGCAAACCAAAGTAAGACCATTCGCTTACCCGTTCACATGGTTGATCGAGTGATGCAAATGAGAAGAACTTCGGCAGAATTATCGGAACGATTAGGCCGAGATCCAACCGATGAGGAACTCGCCTCAGAAATGAATTTACCAATCTCTCGGGTTGCACACCTAAAGTCTGTAAGCAAAAAGCCTGCATCCCTCGACTCTCCGTTGGGGGAAGATGAGAACTCAACTTTAGGAGAAGTTGTTGCTGACGATAATGCAATTAATCCATTCGAACAACTTCAGAGTAAAAGCTTAATTGGTGATGTAAATATCGTGCTCGCGATGCTTGACCCACGAGAAGCCGACATTATCCGCCTGAGATTTGGCTTAGAGGGACGAGACCCTCTTACACTTGAACAAGTAGGGGCTAAAATTGGCGTAACAAGAGAAAGAGTACGCCAACTTCAAGAACAAGCACTTCGGCAACTCCGCAAGGAAATGGCGACCTTTGAGAAACAAAGAACCGCAGAAGAGATCAATGAAGAAAAACGTATTGAAGAAAGAGGCAGAATTCTCAAAGGTATACTCCAACAGGCAAATATTATCTAAGAAGTTGCCCAGCAACATTCTTAAAACGCGGGATAAACATTACTAGGTGGTGCCTAGGTGCACTAAACATGATCTAGTGCTAGCAGCCAAGCCAATCGGCTACCAGTAACAAAGACTAAAGACAATCAGCAGAACCCGACAATGGGTCGACCCTTAACTAGGTAAAGTTTATCTAAAGTGCTGCCGAAGCAACGCTCTTTACAACTATTAGTTTTCTTCAGTAGAAGTTGCTTCGTCGAGTAAGTCACCTAATGAAGTAGTTAAATCTTCTCCCACCTCATCATAAGCAGCAACCTCCTTGGCCAATGCGTCCTCATCGTAATTCGCAGCTTTTATACTGAGACCGATTCGTCGTTCTTCTTTATCAATTTTGATAACTCGAGCTGAAACTTCGTCTCCTTCATTTAAGAAATCCTTAATCTTTTCAATGCGATCCTCGGAAACCTGGCTGATGTGCACAAGACCATCAATATCATGATCTAACTGGATGAACGCACCGTACCCGGCTATACGAGAAACTTTTCCTTTAATTACATCCCCCATACGATAGAGACGATCGATATCTTCCCAAGGATCTTGCGTGAGTTGCTTCATGCCGAGTGAGATCCGTTGATTGTCAACATCGACCTCTACTACGATCGCATCCACTTCATCACCCTTCTTTACCATTTCACTTGGATGATTAATCTTTCGAGTCCAACTCATGTCAGAAACATGAACCATACCGTCAATTCCTTCTTCCAGTTCTACGAAAGCACCATAAGAAGTCAAATTTCTAACCTTGCCACGAACACGAGCACCTGGAGGATAATTGTGCGTCGCCATATCCCATGGATTCACATCCAATTGGCGTAAACCAAGCGAGATTTTTTGGTCGTCTTTCTGAATTCCCAAGACAACAGCATCCACTTCATCTCCCACATTTAAAACTTCGCCAGGTTTAGTGATTCTCTTAGTCCATGACATTTCAGTAACGTGGACAAGACCTTCAACACCTTCTTCCAATTCGATAAATGCTCCATAAGGCACTAAATTCACAACCTTTCCGCGAACCTTGGCATTGATTGGGAACTTGCCTTCAATATCATCCCAAGGGTTAGAAGAAAGTTGCTTAAGACCAAGAGAAACACGTTCACGATTGGTGTCGATATCAATAATGCAAACTGTAATCTCTTCGCCTGTTTTCACCATTTCGCTCGGGTGAGAAACTCTCCCCCAACTCATGTCAGTTATGTGCAAGAGACCGTCTAATCCATCGAGATCAATAAAAGCACCGTAGTCGGTAATGTTCTTAACCATACCGCGACGTGTCTCACCCGGTATAATCTTGGAAAGAATTTCTCTTTTCTTATCCTGCCTTCTTTCTTCAATCAATTCACGACGAGAAACAACAATGTTTTTTCTTTCGCGATTAATTTTTACAACTTTAAAATCAAATGTCTGACCAACGAACTGATCAAGGTTTTTAGGAGCCTGTATGTCGACCTGAGAGGAAGGAAGGAAAGCATCCACTCCTATGTTTACAACTAAACCGCCTTTCACTTTAGAGCGTACTCGTCCAGTAATAACAGAACCTTCTTCACATGTATTAACAATCTTCTCCCAGTTCTTCTTTTGTTCCGCTTTATCGAAAGAAAGCTGTGGATTACCATCACGATCTTCCAATCTTTCGAGGAAAACTTCCAGATCAGACCCAATTTCTAAATCTCCTAAATCTAAAAATTCGTGGGCGGGGATTGTACCCTCCGCTTTTCCACCGAAATCAATCACCACTTCTGTGGGACGGATTTCCATGATAGTTCCAGAAATAACGGAACCTTCTTTAAGTAATTCGATTTTGCTCTCTGCGAGCAATTCTTCCATAATAGCACTCATAGCTTGGATAAATATATAATACAAATAATGATTTATTGAGTCGCATTTGAGCGACCAACATCAAGATTTGGGTTAAGGGTTTAAGATAAATTGAAAAGAACGAAAATAATGCAAACGCATATAAAATACTTTTACTATGATTCGGGCAACAACAAACTGAGTAATTACCGAATTAGCAACTAGGGAACTAATTTATTAAGGGGAAACTCGACTATTCCTTCCGCCCCCACCCTTTTGAGTGCAGGAATTAACTCGCGTGAAACCTTACGTTCGATCACCGTTTCTATTGCTACCCAGGACTCATCGCTGAGAGATGAAATTGTGGGCTTCCTAAGAGCGGGAAGATCTTTTAGAACCTCTTCCAACTTAGCACGCTCAAGATTCAACTTCAGTCCTACTTTTGCATCTGCTTGTAATGCAGCCTCAAGCATCATCCCGATATTTTCAATCTTCGCTTTTTTCTCAGGATTAGCCCAGCTTTTCTTATTCGCAATTAATACTGTATTAGTCTCCATGAGCACATCCAAAACCTTGAGCTTATTCGCACGAAGCGAGCTTCCGGTTTCAGTAAGGTCAACAATCGCATCTACTAATTCTGGTACTTTCACCTCTGTTGCACCCCAGGAAAACTCCACCTCTGCTTTTACATTATGACGAGCCAAATAATTACGAGTCACATTCACCAATTCAGTAGCGATTGTCATGCCCTCGAGATCAGAAACGGTTTGGATGGGAGCTGATTCTGGTACTGCCAGCACCCATTTCGAGATACGATTCGATGCCCTGCTGTAGACTAGGTCAGAAACAATCTCTACCTCGGACTCATTTTCTAATACCCAATCCCGACCAGTCAGTCCACAATCGAAGAATCCATCTTCGACGTACCTACTCATTTCCTGCGCCCGAACAAACCGGCCATCAATATCGGGATCATCCCAGCAGGGGGTGTAAGAACGGGATCCCTTGGATATATTATACCCGGCTTTGGCAAAAAGTTTAATAGTGGGACCTTCCAAACTGCCCTTGGGAAGACCGAAATTTAATAGTGTACTCATAAAAAGCGTTCTAAAACACTCCCTTTTAAAGTTCTTAGCAAGTAAATTACTAAGTGATTACGAAAGCTACCCATATCTTTTTTGTGCTTCTTCCCATGATTTCGCCATCTCTAATTCCGCAAAAATTTGCTCCATCATCTCCAAGTTTGGTTTAAGTTGATCATTTAAATTTAACTCAAGATCAGATTCCAATCGAACTAATTCAATATTCATTCTCAGCATATCCCGTTTTTCGTAAACAAGACTGCAAAATCTCTTCGGGTTTAATCGACCGGCATTCAAAATTATATTTTCTAAAGTCTCAAACTCTTGTAGCCATTTACTGGCAGTTTTGGGACCTACTCCCGATAAGCCAGGAATATTGTCCGCTTGATCTCCAATGATAGCAAGGTAGTCCAAAATCGCCGTCGGTGGGACACCAAATTTTTCAACCACTCCCTGTTCGTTCAAAGTCCGCCAACCCAAACGAGGATTTGCGGTGGGAGGGGGAAGTAATTGCTCAACCTGTCCAGAGATTAACTGAGCGAGATCTTTATCCGCACTAACAATTAAAACTTTTTGCCCCGATTCGCTGTAAAACTTAACTGCTGAAGCAATAAGATCATCAGCCTCCAATCCAGCTTGTTCACTCCTTCCGTATCCCATTGCATCAGTAAGTTTCTTCACCCATTCCAACTGTTCGCTAAACCCTTCCGGTGGCGCCCCTCTATTGGCCTTGTAACTGGGAAGTAGATTTTCTCTGCGAGTGGCTCCCCCCTTATCAAAAAACACCTGAACCCCCTGAGGCTTTAAATCATCTTCCAATCTCCAAAATGAGCGCAGCCAACCATGAACCATATTGGTTGGAAATCCATCTGAACGATTTAATTCTCGAATACCATAAAAAGCTCTGAAAGCTAAATTATGACCATCACAAAGTAAAATTTTTGACATACTCGATAAACATAAGCTCAAGTCTCTTGTAGCAACTATAAATCAAATTCATCATCACATTTACCTTAATCCAAGTTAAGTGCAAGAAGTCCGATATTCAAATTAAGCATGCTTGAGCTTCAGTTAATAAACGCGTTGTTCCAGTTCAATTAAAATAAGATCTTTTGTTGGTGATGGGATGATCCTCCATTATTTGAAAGAGAACAAATTCTCGCCCCCAAATGACTCTGTAAAAGCCTAAACTGGGCAATCTTTTCCAAATTTAGCTAGTAAGTAAATCAATCGAAAAGCTTTCAGATATCTCGGAATATAAATTGAGGGAGCAAAAAAACAGCGTAAAAGCCAACCCATATAAAAGCGATCGATCCAAGAAGGAATACGGACTTGCTCTCCAGATAGAAAAGCGAGGGCGGCACCAGTACATAAAATTGTGGGACGGTATTCCAAATTATTTTTCAAAAACAACCCCAATCTCTCCTGAACCCCACCCCCCACTTGAATGAAGATCGTAGCAGGTTTTGACTCTCTTATTTTATTTAAAAGGATATTGTCTTCAACATCCCCGGTCTTACTGTACATGGGAGCAACATAAACATCACACTCGCGTGCCGTGTAATCCATATTCCGAGAAAGCCATGACATGTTCGCTTTTGCCTGTTTTTCATCTGGCATAATCCAAAAAGAAGTCTCTTTATTAACTAAACTGCTCTTTAAATAACCATCCAGAAAGGTAAGACCAGAAATTCGTTTAATCGTTTCCGTGCCGAACCATTTTTTCCAAAGGCACATCAATCCACTGTCCGGAAGTACTAGATCTGCTTCCAAAAGTGCACGTTTGTACACTCTACAGCTTGTGAGATCGCTTGCTAGACCAGGCCCAGACGGAGCAACTACCAGACCGCCCTTCCTGGACAATTCTAAAGCATCTGCCAATGTGCCACAAAAAAAATGTAAACCCAAGACTGTACAGGAATCTGCTTTCAACCTATCTGACATCGAACCTGAAGGATTTTCTAATATGCACTCTTGGGAGGAAAGAGAACCTGTACAACTGTACGCAAAAGAATCTCACAATCCAACCAAATCGTCCAATTCCCCACATAATTAAAATCCAATTCAATGCGTCTCTGCAAAAGGTCGGGGTCAGTAAACTCTCCCCTTAGACCTCTACATTGTGCCGGACCAGTAACGCCAGGTTTTACAAATTGGCGTATTCGATATGCCTTGTAATTACGTTCAAATAGAAAGTCATGCTTTGCTAGGTAGGGCCGTGGTCCTACGAGGCTCATTTCTCCCTTTAGTACATTTATAAATTGTGGAATTTCATCAATACTGAACCTTCGAATAAAAGCTCCAAAAGCAAATATTCTTTCGTCCCCGGGATACGCTTGTTCCGCTTCATTCCGAGTACCCTTCTCGTCATGGGACATGGAACGAAATTTCCAAATCGTAAAACTCTGTCCGGCAATACCGACTCTATCTTGCTTAAAAAACAACGGGCCGGGAGACTGAATCATTTGAAAAAATTTAATCAAAATCATACAAGGAGGAAGGATAGCAAGAAGAGCAGGAATACAGATCATAAGATCCAAGGATCGTTGTTTTTTAAAC
>JAQXBH010000058.1 GCA_029252505.1 Opitutales bacterium
GCCTCAGAAGCCTCAAACATCGACTGCTTCAAAAATAAAGTATGAAAAAACTTTCACACCCTAACTTTTTTCAATTCATTATTTTTTGTAATTTAAAGTGAGTAGTTTACGTCGTCTCAAACTTTGTAGTCTGACCCGCCTTTCTCGGATGTCACAAACTTTGGGTGAAGAAATTGAAAAACTGAAAAATAAAGTTTCCTCACTTGAAAAAGAGTGTGATACAAAATTAAATGACGATCTGAGCGTTAGATTATCTATAAATCATGGACAGTATCAAACTACGATTGATCAATTGGAATATAAAATTGACTCAAATGTCAGGCAAATAGAAGACCTTGAGGAGAAGCGAGAAAAAATTGAGGGGATTCGCTTGGCCAAGCATTTGGAGCAAAGGCAGGTCGAGAAATTGGGCAGTCTTTTTATAGTTAAGCTCAAAGATTCACTTCTTTTCTTCCTCATCCTCTTTGTACTTAGTCTTCTAGCTACCGAAGTTTACCGAATTGGAGCTTCGGGTAGTGGGGCGGAAGTTCAATTGGTGGTAGAGGGAGGAACGATTATTGATGCACAAATTATTAACGGTGGGAGCGAGTACGAGGCTGTGGAGATTGTCACTCCGTCTAAAACAGGAGACTCTGCAATTTTTGAGGTTTTAATTCAGTCAAGACAGATTGAGAAGATCGATATTGTGCATGGCGGTAGTGGATATAGTAATGCTGTGAAACCTATTGTAAGCCCTACCTTTGCTAATTCCACTCTATGGATGTTTTGGATTATTGATACGGTGTGCTGTGTACTATTCTTAATGAACTTCTTTTTTGAACTACGATTGTGCGATTCAAAAAAATGGTATTGGAAAACTCATTGGGTTGATTTTGTCACATCTATTCCACTTCCTCCCCTCCACCTTATATTTGTCGGTAGTGGTAGTTTAAATGCAGTTCGGGCTGGAAGAGTTCTTCGGGTAGTACGAATTTTACGAGCAGTACGTATTTTAAGAATGTTTTTATTTTTATGGCGTGGCATGGATCACCTATCGTCCATTATGGATGTTAAACTACTTAAACGATCCTTGTTTTATGGATTGATTGCGATGCTTTTGGGTGCATTGTTTTTTATGACTTTCGAACAGGTGCAGACGGGCAAAAATTTTGGATCGAGTTTATGGTGGAGCTTTACCACTTTGGTGACGGGTGGATTTGCTGACATTCATAATCCAACATCTATGGGAGGAAAGATTCTTACTGTGATGCTTGTAATTGGAGGAATGGTTTTGGTCGGAGTTTTTACAGCTACTCTAACATCAGTTTTAGTTCGAGATGATGATACCTGGCAACAACAGGACATTGATGAACAGTTCAGAAAACTTTCCAAACTAGAATTACTCGTTGAAAAGATCGATCAAAGATTAGATCGAATCGAAGAAAATAAGAACGGAAAAAATTCCGGTTAAAAAATTTCAATTGAATTTATAACTAACGGACGTCATTTGTCGGCGTCCTGTGCTATATTGCATGGTATGAAAAGAAAGGACAGATACTCGGGAATGTTTCAAAAGTTACCCCCTTCAATCCGGACCGAGAAGAAGCGGGTTCGCTTTAAAAATGAGATTGAATGGTGTATGAGCCATTTAAAGAAAGACGATCGAATAATTTGGTATCTTTCGATTTTGCAAAGATTTATCATGCTACAAATTCGAACAAATCATGAAATACCTGAAGATACAAAATACAATAAGGTTGGAAGTAAGATAAAACGAAAGCTAAGAGGCTGGGATACCGAAAGAATTGAAGAAGACTTTGAACTTTTTAACCATGAAGCATGGGAACACTTCGCTAATATACAATCCGTTTTCGGAAGTTTTAAAATGCTCAACTATTCGTTCCATAATGAAGTGGGAAATAAACTTAAGCCCAAATCAGTGAGAGAGGTTTTTGATGATTTTCAAAAAATGGAACAGGATTTACAAAATGACAATGGAAGGGACCGTTATTGTTCGGACGGTAAACCAGTTTTAACTTTTAATGATGGATGGGCCTGGTTTGGGGTTTCCGAGGGTTTTTCTGCACAGGAAGCCACCGCGATGAGGCATTGTGGAAATGGTGAGGGGGGGGAGGGAGATTTTCTTCTTTCCCTTCGGCAACCAATGGAAAAGCAGGGCGTTACTTTTTGGAAGCCCCATCTTACCTTTATTTTAAATGAGGGATACCTTGGCGAGATGAAGGGTTTTGCCAATCAAAAGCCACTCCCTCAATATCATACCTACATCGAAGCTTTGCTTACCGATGAAATGATTAAAGGAATTAAGGGTGGTGGATATTTAACCCGAAATAATTTCAGTTTTCTTGATTTTGATGAAAACCTACAAATTAGCGTTCTTGAAAAAAAGCCAGATCTTGAATTTGATTTGATTGGGAATGGTGGTGAATTGAAAATTGAAATCCCGGGTCATGGAGCATGGTACGAATATAGTAATGAGGATTTTCCCGAAACCGCCGCCGGTTTTGTAAATGAATGGCCTACCAAGCAATCCAACTGGTTGGTTTTTCAATCTTCTTTATCTACAAGTACACATACTTACCGGGTAAGCGAAGCATGGGGTTTTTTAGAAAAAGGGCACCTTAGCAATCTACACTTTGAGAAAGCGAGTCTCCCTCGGGAAGCCGTAATAAAATTACTGCATTCACCTTATGTGGAATTTCTTGCCGAGGATTTACTGAACCAGCATTCTTCCCTTAGTAAAATTATTAACGAGCAGGAACTGGAAGATTTGATATCAAGAAAACCGGGGTTTTTCATTACTACCTCACTTGTCCAACTTTTTGAGCGGGTAGGGAATTCAGAAGCCTTGGTAAAAAACTTGAACCATCGATACGGTTCAGAATTTAAATTCCATCCCGAAGGCCTGATTTTGGAAACCTACGAAAATCCAACTGAATTTGCCCGATGTACTGGAGTGGGTTCAATGCCACGAAAAATACTTGCTTTGGGGAGTCCAAAAGAATGGCCTGCAAAGGAGATTGATTTATTTCAAATTCCATGGCTTACACTACGGCGTGAAACAATGGGTGATGAGGAGTCGTTGTATTTATTCCTTCACGAAGATACCATAATCCAGTTTTTCGAAACCATGAATTTTGAAGAAATGGAAAATGAAATTTCCTTGCTAAGGGAAATTATTTTTCGCTTTGGCCCCCCCGATCCTGCCTTTTACTCAAACTATTCAATTGCTGCGTAGTACAAGTTGATATTAAGACGATAATAACTAGAGACCTTTTTTGAATTGAAAAGTAGAATATTATAATTCCAAATGATCGCATGCAAGATTATGAAATAAAATTCACGAGTGATTTGATGGTGCAGGATTTTAATAGTCGAATGATATTTCCTTTTGTTTGTAAACAAATGCGTGAAATTGGTTATGAGGACAAGTTTTTTGAGGCTTTTAATGACGCAGCTGTGAATATGAAATTACCCCGGGGGTTTAAGAGTAAAGCCCCAATTACTGAGATTGAAAGAAAGAATTTAGATCGATGGCTCTTAAAGGAACCAAGGGCTTTGTTTCGGGAGGATGAGGATGATGAATCAGAGAGTAGTCCCACATTTCATGGTGCAAAGGAAAGTCCTAGATTCTCATGGATAACTATGAATCAGAGTGAATGGTCAAAAATTCTCAACACCAAAGGAAAGCCCTTATTAAATAATTGTAAAATTGGTATGCTTAACACAGCGGAGAAGACATTGGAACAACTTCCTGTTGGATTAGAATCATTCTCTTTGGTTAGTAAAATGGGAATTATTTTGGTTATAGTGGGGATAAAAGGGAAGTCTATTAGTTTGGAAAAAGTGATGAATTTGAATTATCATTTGGCTCATCCAAAAAACCATGGCTTGATTCCTATTTTAGTTCCACACAGTTTATTGACCAAAGAAAAAAATGAGGAGAATCAAAACAACGGGTTTATTTCATTTTCATCTGAAGATGTTAGTCAGTGTCTGTCCCTTTGGCCAAAAATAAGAAATAGAAAAGATGGAAGAAACGAGGAAAAAATAAAATGGGGCAAAAATGATTCCGTGGTTCTTAAATCTTTTTCAGAATTAATAAAGGAAGATATTGTTGAGTCTATTTCCAAAAGATTTGAACAGAATCTTATTAAAAATGGTGCACGAAAAAAATATCTTAAAAATATGAAAGGGTTGCGGGAAAATGATAATTTGATTTCCGTTTATGAAGCGTCACGTGGAAGAACCAGTCTTTTTTCGAGTATACTTTTTTCAAAAAAAGAATATTCGAGAATGGGTAAAGAGGAGAGGGCTGGAATTGAAAGCCTGTATGCAAGATGCATGAGACATCCAAGTATAAGTGAGATAGTGCCTCTTTCATATCAGGACTTTCAGAGTGATGAATTTAAAAGTTTGAATATTACGGGATCACAAAGGGTTCATATGAGTTGTGAAAACGCTCTTGCATTTGGAGTTGATGAGACCGAATTTTCCTCTCAATGGTTGCCCAAATGGAGATCCGAATATTTAACCACCTACCTTATCGCTTTTCACCAGTCCGTTCTTGCTCAGGATTTATCATGGAGTTCGTTTAAGGAAGTTGGTTCAGATCGGAATAATGAAGTTTTAAACAAACGATTTCAGCAATATATGACAAATTTTGATTTTAGTGTAGTTTCTAACAATTTAAATCATCAAAAGGTTTACCGAAAAGCCCGTGAAGTTCTTGGAGTTATAAAAATGAACAGCGAAATTGAGCTTGAATTAATATCATGGCTTAGTACTCAACGAAATGAAAAACAGGAAGGGTTTAATTCGATTGCAGCTGTTTTCTTAATTCTCGGTCTGTCGACTTTTGTTGTTAATTTAAACTTAAAACCATTTACGAATGATGCTGAGATTCATCCGTTTAATGGTTGGGGTGCACTATGGTTTTGGGTTCCTTTAGCTTTAGGTTTTTCCTTACTTTTTCTGCAAAGTGTGCGAAAACATTTTATGAGCACCTTTAAATTACTTTTTAAGTTTGAGAATAGATAGTAAAAATATGTTTTCCTTTTTGTTTGGTTCATTCATGGTAGGTTCTGATGTCTTATAATCTTTGTGGATACATGACTTGTGAGCCCTTAGTTTACTGGGGGCATTCAATTAATTACGACTGGGCAGAATTCGTTAAGAATGTGGATGTTTGTAATTACCTGGGAAAATATAGATATATCCAGGATGCACTGAGTTATTTAGACAGAATCGAATTTGTTTCCTCGGATAGAGAATTTTATGGAGAGGATGAGGTCGACTGGGATTGGCTGCTTTCTCGTCGTGGCGAAATAACTCAATATTTTGGTGATTATGATTGGGAGAAAACGATTCTTTTTCCTTTATCTAAAAATTCCTTTCCTTTTGTTATTGCAACAGAAGGTGAAGTTGAAGAAGTCATTAAATTGGATGGTGTGGAGAGAGAGGAAGTGCTGGGTGGTATCCCAGATTCTTTTCAAAATGAAAATGAGTTGGAAGAATATATTCGGGAAAATTTAGACGCTGGGGAACAGTACGAAAACCTTTCTTCCTGGGATATAAAGATTCATTCTCCGGAACCGCGCTATGATAAAGAGATGGAGCAAAAAAATTTTGATGAGCACATGGGAATGGATGTGTTACTTGATTTTTTAGCTAAGTCCGGTGTGGTTAACCGAGATTTTAAGGATTGGTTGGTTACTTTTCACATGGTCGGAGAGGATGGGGAGGAATATTCCTGGGCAAGAAAAATCGTTGGTAATGAAGTTAAGAATCCGCACGAACAAAAATCTTTATGGTAAACACAGGTCTTGAGAATCAAGAAGTCATGAAGAGGTTTTTCTCGGGCGAAATGTCCGAAGAGGAGAGGCTGGCAATTTTAGATGAGAATGGTTCTGCTGATGTAGTAAAAAAATACTGGGAATCATCAAATTTTTTCACAGTTGATAAAGATTTGCCCAAAAATGTTGAAAGAACGGACGCTGAGAAAATTGAAGACTTGATCAAGCAAGGTGAAGTAAACTTTGCCATCGATTTAATAAAGGGACTTGGAGAAAACATTTCCGATTATGATAAATTTATTAAAGGAGGAAGGATTGATCCCAAGGGTCGTCCTTGGCCTTCAACTTTCTGTACTTCAATCAAAGAAGCATCTAGTTGGGATTGGGGGGAAAGAGATGTTAAGTTGTATGAAATGTTTGGAAAACTAGTTGAAAACTGTCCTCAAAATGTAAGCCGTGATCTATCCCTTATTGGTTCACCAAGTACTCTTAATCTTTCAGAAAATGGGGCAGAAGGTTATTATTCTGCAATCAGTTCATTTCCTTTATTAAGAGAATTAACTATTAAGGAAAGCCTAGAGAACCTTTCTTCTAAGTGTCCGAATTTAAGATATATAGATTTTCGGCGTTTCAGTGGATCGATCGATCTGAGTATGCTTTCTGGATGCGAAAAACTTTCAGAAATTAATTTTATGCATACCAGTTTGAAAAATCTTTCCGGGTTTCCAAATTTGCAATCTTTGAAGAGAATTAATTTAAGGAGGTGTTGGTATTTAGAGGAACTGGAATCAATGCCAGACTCTTCTTCGTTGGAAGTTCTTGAGCTACATGATTGCAGGGAATTAAAAACTTTGGGCGACATGTCGCGCTTTCCATCCCTTTCAAGATTGAATCTTTTAGGGTGTCAAAATTTGGAACTTCCTGAAAATATCGAAGACTTGAATATTTCCGATTTAATATTGCCGAGTGATACAGAGGAAAAATAATTATCTTAAATTGCTGATTAATCACATGTTGAAATTTTAAAAGAGACATGATTAAGCTAATTTTAGAGATCAGTTTGATGCAATTTAAGTATTTCTTGATTTATATGAGAGGAACGGCTTTTACGAGATTTACCATTAAAAATTAAAAACAAGTGGCAACTGTGATTAGGATGCCGAAGTTGAGTGACACTATGTCAAGTGGAACTATTATAAAATGGTATAAAATGGTTGGTGATGATTTGGTTAATGGTGATGTTCTAGCCGAAGTTGAAACAAATATAGCTATCATTGAACTCGAGAACTTTGATGATGGTACTTTACTGGCATGCTTCGTAAACCAAATGGAAGAAGTTCCGGTTGGTACTCCCCTTGTGCTCGTGGGAGAACCGGGAGAAGAATTAGAAATAGACGAAGATTTAGTATCACTAATAAATAAGGCAAAATACCGGGCTAACCTCCGATCGCATGAAAATCAAAAGATTTATCTTACACGCAATGGTTTTGTCTACGGACCATACTCAATTTATTCAATTAATGAATTTTTAGAAAACAAAATTTGTAAGTTAAAAGAACCTGCTTGGGCAAGCGGAATGAAAAAGTGGACAAGTTTAGATGAATTGCTTCCAAAGTTTGAAAATGATAATGCTGAACCTGAGGTCGAGAGGAATGCGGTTTTTTCAAAAAATGCAGATAAGGTTTGGGAATTGCTCAAAAAGAACGAACTCGAGTTCGCCATAGATTTGGTCAGAGGGCTCAATGACACTGATATTTGTAAGGAAATTTTACTCAACGTTCGCTTGGAAGACAACAACTGGTATTCCAATATTAAAATCCCTGCTTTTGCAGATCATGAACATGGAGTTATTCTATTCTTGGTTTGTCTAGAAAAACTTGCAGATGTCGAACCGGTGCCGGAATATTTTCATGAAATGCAAAGTTTTGTAATGAGGAGGTTTATTCCAATGCATTATTTAAGTTCGCTAAGAATTTTTAGTGAATTACGAGAATTGTCCCTTAATGTGAGCGGGGCAATGGGAGAAGATTTTAAATTTTTAAAACTATTTCCAAAGATAACAAAACTTTCTTTGTTTGATATAAACGAGAATATTAATCTAGATTTCATTTGCAGTTTTGAGGCATTGGAAACTCTAGTTTTGGAGGACTGTAAGGGAATAGAATTAAATGCAGCTTTTAAATTGCCTAATTTAGTGCATTTAAAAATTAGTAAATCTAGTAAATTAAAAAGAGTTCCGGGTCTTGTTAGCGTTAACAGTCTAAGATCTATAGAATTATCTGAATGTTCAGAGCTCGAAGATATTAAAGCTCTAGACAAATTGAATTTTCTTGAAAATGTAGATTTATCCGAATGTAAAAAGTTGGCTGAAATAAATGGATTGTCATCCCTCAAAAACCTTAAAACCTTAAATATTAGTTGGTGCGATCAATTAACCGGACCGATACCAGAATGGATTTTATCAATCGATAACTTATATTTGGAGGGGTCGGAATGGCAGATTAAATATATCGGAAAAATGGTAGCGAAGACAAAAGTATCAACAATAGAAGTACTCTGGAATGGATCGGGAGATGATGGATATTGTGAAAGGTTTGCTTACGATCGGTACGGAAATCAATTGGAAGATGATGAAATTAATACGATTCTGGGTCTCACCGAGAATTTTGTTATGTGCAAGTTACCAGGTGGAGCAGGGAACGATAGTGGTTCGTATGGGGTTATGAAAATCGATGTTTTGAATGGTAGTGCGGTCTGGGATTTTCATTGGAAGGATGGTTTGGACTTTTTTCGTCAGCAGATGGATCTATGGGAGAAATTTCAGGTCATTAGGTTTGAATTTAACTTTGTTTGTTTTCAAGAGAACGAGTCATGTGAAGACTTTGAGCATGTTACCGCTGGTAATTGGCAATGGTGCTTTTATGAAGATGGACCAATGGGGCTTTCGTTGAAAAAAGTTGCCTGTAAAGATGGAGATACCTTTAAGAACCTATCGATCGAATCACAGTATTTCGCTATGGAAGATTTATTCCGTAATTGGGTGATGAATGTCTATTACAACGAAGTAGATGATGTTCTCAATAAATTGTGTGACGGATGTAAGGATAAATTACCTGATTATTTATTACAACGTGACCTGTTTGTTGAATTAAATTCTTTGGATAAGCAAGTGACTCTTAAAATAAATGATAATTTTGAAACGATCGATCTTGAGCTAGAGAGAGAGATTGAAACCTATGATTTATAACTAGAAATTTTTGTTTTACAGAAGTTCTTTAATAATAAAATGGCTCACCCTTACCACCATTCTGAATCTTCAGCCCGAAAGCATGGAGGCAATCCAGATGATTATCTATCGATTCACCAATGGTTTGACGAGAGTAAGCGAAGTTTTTCTGATAATCGACATCGTGCTTTACGTCATCATGCGGAAGGTATTTTTCTCTGCGAACAGATTTTCGGGGTAACCCTGACTAATTCGGTTGGAAAGAAAGTTCCCGTGCGTACGATTGGTGAGCAGCATGTGCAGGAAGATCTCGGTTGGATTCCTTCAGCTGCTGATTGGCTAAGGGAAATACAGCCCAAACCATGGATGGGACCAAAATCTAAACTAAATAGTTAGCATCATAGTGAATTAGATTAATTTTTCTCTTGCATAATTTCTGACAATTAAATTTTCTTAAATGAGATCTTTGAAATCCACATTGTCTTGAACAAATCTAGACTTTTAGAAAATCTCCGGATTCTCGCCTGCGATGCATCATCGTGGGTAGTGTATTGTTTTAAGGATATATTAGCCGGCGTATTCGGCGTTTCCCGAGGCCCGCGGCCTGCAGGGAGATCAATCCCCTGTTTCTCATAGTTTCCCTTTGCTCAAGCGGATGCCAGTAAATTGTGGCAGTTCCCTAGGCAGTCAGGCGAACCATCGTTAACCGAGAAATCGCCCGGCGTATTGCGTTGTAACAATCGGTTCCCTTAGTGTCTTATATTAAGTAGAAAGTTTCAAGACGATGTGCTTTTCAGGATTATATTAATCTTTTTAAAATAAATTTTTTATTCTTTTATAGTGCGAATTTAGTAATGTGAAATATTAACCAGTGAGTGATTCAAAAGAAGGAATTTATATCTCCCGTAATGGAAAAACATTTGGGCCCTACCGACATGATTTGCTTGTACAGTATATTCAAGACGGTTTAGTTTTGGGAACTGATTTCACTTACCTTCCGAAGCAGAAAAAGTGGGAAAAAATTGCCGTAGTTTATGAACAGTCTTTTATTGAAATAAACGATTCTGATATTGAAGAGACTGTTTCTGAAAGGGGTGAGGTTCTTGCACAAGAACTCCGTAAAGAATATGAAGCCGAATCTTTGGTTTATTCAATTGAATCGACTTATTCTCCGGGTCTCCAAGAATCGCCAATCAAACCACTTTCTGATTGGCTCGGAATTGATAATAAAGAGTTGGTCGACTTGTCTGAAAATGCGGTTTCGGCTTATAACCCATTTCCAATACATAGAGCCGGAAAAAAAGACAGATGGATTGAGGCTCCAACTGAGCGGCTTAAAGGGGTTCAGCGATTAATTCTCGATAGATTATTGATCAATATTCCTTTAAACGGTGCAGCTCATGGATTCGTACCTAAAAGATCAATCCTAACCCATGCTTCCCAACACCGCAGAAAGCGCTGGGTTGTGTCATTGGATATTCGTTCTTTTTTTCCATCGGTTAGTAGAGAAAGAGTTCGGGAAGTTGCCCAAGAACTCCCCATCCCGAAAGAAGATATCGAGCATTTTGTAAATTTAACGACTCGAAACGATCACCTTCCACAAGGGGCTCCAACCAGTCCGACTTTGGGGAACCTAGTCCTTAGGGAATTGGACAAACAACTTTGTAACCTCGTTCGGGATATTGGATGGTTTTATACTCGCTATGCAGATGATCTCACATTTTCTGGGTTCAAAAAGCCAAAGGATATTCTTAATAAAGCCAGTCGTTTAATTCGCGATGATGGATTTTCCATCTCGGATGAGAAATCTAGAATCATGGGAAAGGAGCAAAGACAAATGGTCACAGGAATTGTGGTCAATGATAAACTCGCCTTAAGCAGAGAGAAAAGAAACTTAGTTCGGTCAATGAGGTATCGCTTGCAGAGAGGGGAGATCCCTTTCCATGAAATGAACCATGTGCTCGGTTGGATTAATTTCGCTAATCATGTTGAGCGAAGCAATCAATTAATGCCTAGAAGCGGTTCTTCTGTCCGTCCCGCAAGGCTTTCTTTTCGCAAGATTTGTCTTGCATTGGAGATGACAAAACGCGGTGATAAACCAGAAGAAATTATTCGCTCTCTTGGAATTTCCCGTTCCAGTTATTACCGGGCCAAGAAATCGAGTTATATTTCGAATAATTTGAGATCGGCAGGCTTGGAGACGGATGAAATAGAAAAAATCTGTTCTTTAATTGAATCTTGCGAAATACAAAATGCGTTGGAGTTGGTATCTTCTCACACTAATTCTGCCAATATGTGAGCATCTCGTAACGGCTTCAAAGATGACTTTTATTGGCTAATAGGGAGGCGGTTAGGATAGTAGATCTTGCCGCAGGCAATTTTGTAATTTAATGCGGTAAGATCCTAAGCATTTCAAAACAGTGATTGTTAGCCGAGCATTCGGTTTAAATTGAATCAAGCGAGAATTTTATCTTCCGGCAAATTGACCCGGCAATTGAGATAATTATTTGTTATTTCCGTTTGCCGTGATAGCTCGGTTCGAACGACATAATCTTGGCTTCGATCCCACAATACTGGTGCAGAGCGAAGTAAAAAGAATCGAATCGTTTTTCATGTTGATCTTAGGAAATACAGAGGAACTTATTCATCAAATTTAAATTGTGGACCATTTTAAAATGATTAAAGCTTCAAATGGTGAAGACATTATATGTCTTTTTTCTGTGGTAAATTTAGAAATGGAACTTTTAGCGGAGAAAAATTGTATTAATTCAGCTTATTCAAATACTGTAACCGATAATCAAAATAAAGTTGGGAGTTGGAGTGCGTTATTAGGAGGAGCAATCGGATGGGCCCTTGGTCGGAAGTTATTATTCCGTTTTATCCACACCTTCAGGAACTCGTTTTGATCATGAGTATAAAGACGATGAAAAGGATTTTATTGCCCAGTTTTGGAGATATGAGAGTGAATTAAGAGATGTAAGGAATAATGAACAATGGGATCGTTTATTCCTTTTGGTAATGATAGCTGCAGAATCTTTCAAAGAAGGTTGGAGTGAATTTATTCCAGGTAATCCTGGATATTCCCCTAGCCCGAAGTTTGACATGGAGATAAAGGAAATTCTGATTCCCTTTCTTAGATTATGCCTTGAGGTTGTGTCTTTGGATTTTGAAAATTTGATTTCTCCAGAAAAATTGGCCGAACTAGATAAAGCCAATGTTAATTTAAATTACGCGACCATGAAATTAATTGTAAATGGGAGCCATTATTAATCCTAAAAAAGAAATATTAAAAAATTATGATCGATTTATTTTTACCAAACGAGGATAGCGGACTTTTTGGCACCATTGCCCATTGGCTGGGTATAGTGATTTTGTTTAGTATGTTTCTGGGTCTTACGACAGTGGCTGCTTATTCACTATTATTATATTTCCCTGCTCTTTTCTTGATGATGCTTCTTGATTGAAAAACTTTTTATCTTTGTTCAATGAATTATATAAACCCACAACTCCAAATCACATGACAAACAATTCAATTTTTTGTATTTTTCCTTATAATCACAAAGGTCAATGGGTATTTGACGATCCTGATGTGGGTTTGCTGCGTGAACCTTTTGTAAGTGGGGCAGATGTTATTATCGATCGAATGGTCGAGTCTTTGGAAAATCCAGAAAAAGGCTTCACTCTCTTATTTTCAAGTAATCCTTTTCCGGGTTTTCAGCTTGAATTAGAATGGGTGGAAAAAGAATTGGGTGGAAATTGGTATGATAGTGAAGCACTGGGAATGGGTGGTTGGCTATGCCCTGCTTTACTAAAATATTTTACTGAAGCACCCAATCGAATATACGCCCAGTTTAAGAATAAGAGTTAAGTTTTTGAGTGTTGATCTGTGGATAATTTTAGTTAGGAGTTTTCATTAACCACAATGAAAATTGCAATCTCTGCTGATTTACATCTCAATCCTAATTATCCCGAGCGTACCGACGCCCTTGAAGATATACTTCTGCAAGCCGAATCAGAAGGAATCACCAACCTTATCATAGCTGGCGACCTTTTTGACAAAGATGGAGACACATCGGCATACGACGGACTCAGAGAACCTTGTCGCAATCACCCGTCCATTTTAGTTCATGTTATTCCTGGTAATCATGATTCGGATAGGAGCTTGCTAGATGTGGCGCCCGACCTCCCGAACCTACATGTATATATTAATCCACATGTAGAAATCTTTAAAAGTATAGCAGTTCTTTTTCTTCCTTACCGTGAGGGAATCCCGATGAACGATGTTCTTCTCGAGTGTAAGGAGATGATTGGTGACGAACCCTGGGCTCTTATAGCACATGGGGACTTCATAAGCAGAGTTCGAGAGCCAAACCCCCGGGAGAAGGGGATATATATGCCCTTGAAGCCGGGAGACCTCAATCACCCGAATTTGCGTCAAGTCTTTCTTGGCCATATCCATAAACCTACACCCCTTGATCGACCACTTGCCGGAAAAGTTCTCCATCCAGGATCACCTCAAGGCCTTGACATCACGGAGTGTGGACCGAGACGCTTTCTGGTTTACGATACCGAAAGTGGGGGTATTTCAGAACGTAAGGTGAATTCTTCGAAAATCTTCCTTAACGAGACCTTTCTTTCCATCCCCTCCTGCCACGAATTTGATCTCTTGGCTAAAGCATTCAAAACTCGTCTCGAGGAATCGAATCTGTCGGAGAGCGAACTAAGAGAAAAAACGCAAATACGGATCAGAGTCGAAGGTTATGCTCTAAAAAAAGACGAGCTTGTCGTTTCTTTCCGTAAACTCATTCGGGAAAGCGGGGTAAGCTTGTATAAGGAAGACGGACCAAACTTTGACTCCGTCTCAACGGTTTCCGATCCTCAAAGAAAAATTCTAACAAGAGATTCTCTCTGCAATCTCAAAGAGTTGGCTGAAGGAACACTCAAATTGCCACATGATGAAAACGGCGATCAAGGCAAATGGGATTTCGGGCAGGACGAACCGTCTATCGAGGAGGTTCGAATGGCTGTCCTTGAAGCAATCTACAAAAAATAAGAGCCTGCCATGAAGATTGAAAACATTCAAGTACACCAGCAAGGTCCTCTTAAAAAGAACTTTACGATGAATGCCAAAGGCATGAACTTAGTATTCGGTGCCAATCAGTCGGGGAAAACCTATATTATAGAAGCATTAGTTAAATGGTTGTTTGGGGGTAGCTTGAATAAAAATTCGAACTTGAGGCAGTCAACTCGGGAATGGGAACCCGCCCCGACGGGGACGGTTAGGGTTTCGGGTATTCCCGGTAACCCCGTTTTTACAAAAGATTTCGGTCACGGCACAAGCTCTAACCTTACCTCCTTGTTTTCGAGTCAAGACGGACTTCCGCCTAATTTCCCTGAGCTTTTAGTTGTTCGGGCGGGAGATAGTATTCTTAGTTCTGCACGAGATCTTGTAATGAACGGTTTTTCGGGAAGAGGTATGCTGAACGAAATGGAAAAAAGTGTTCCCCCTGTAGTTAGGAACGCAACCCTTGGTGACAACGATGTAATCGGTGTCAATAGCGGTAAAATCAAGGACTTTCGTAATTTGCGTGCACAACTAAGAGAATTGCAATCTCTCCGGAACGAATATGCTCAAGATCAAGGAATCCGACTGGAAGGTGTTCAATCGAGGCTTGGTGAAGCAAGGACCGAACTTGCTAAGTTGGAAGAAGCCAAGAGATATTACGCATACAGGTTGGCTTCGGAAATATCCGTCTTCGAAAATGAAATTTCAAATCAGCCTCGCGATCTGGAGCAACTCAGGAAAACAGTTGAGGAGCTTGCGATAACAAAGCATGGAGTCGATGACAAAAGGGATCAATGCGAATCGATTAGAAATGAGCTGAATCATTATACTTGGGTCCAAAACGCACTCCCGGAATTTCAAAGCCTCATCCAAGCTACCCCAACTGAATCCGGGGTAAAGTCGACCAAGTCGAAAGTCATCCTATCTCTGGTCGGCGTACTTTCCTTTTTCGGGGTGGGGGAAGCCCTTCTGGATTTTTCACCTTGGGTAACGAGCGGAGTATGTCTTGCAGCCATACTTGGTGCATTACTTTACCTCTGGAAGAGTAACAACAAGGCAATTATCTTGCCCAAGGAAAATCCACGACTCATCGAGATAGTAAGGGAATTTAAGGAACGGTTTGGAAAAGACTTGTTGAACCTAACGACTTTTCAGGAAAAAAGCACGCAAATGGTTGAGAAACGGGGTCAGCTCAGCATTGTTGAGAGGGACCTAGAGTCAACAGAAAGAGAGATTATCCGCCTTCAGGGAAACCTTGACGCGAGGATGCCCGAATTATGTCCCGACCGTGGGAAGGAAGATTGGCTTGCCTGGCTCAACGGGCAATTGAAAAACAACCAGAGCTTGGAGGTGAATTTGGCTGAAAAGAGAGGAATGTTAAACTCTTTGGACATATCGCGGGGTAATTATCTTCAAACCGACCCAGGAATTGAATGGAATCCGCAACGGCACACTCTTCTGCGGTCCGAATTTAGAGACGCCCAAACTAGTCTTGCCAATGCCGAAGGAGAGCAAACCCACCTGAAGAATAAAATCGGTACCGCCATTGGGCAAATGTCCGAAAATTGGGAAGAGCTGATTGGAGGCCTCGAGAATAAAATCGAAGAAACTTCCCTTTCATACAAAAAATCGGCGAGCAAAATACTTGCCCAAATATGCGTATGTGCAGCCGTGCGCACCTTGCAGGAAAAGGAAGATCAGGTGATTGCCCAAAACCTCCAAGCGCCAGAAGTGATTGAGGATCTAAAAAGAATAGGGGGCGAACGCTTTTCCGGTTTTAGTTGGAAGGAAGGAAATCTTTCAGTCATAGGTGAAGATGGACAAGAGTGCTCCATTGATCGCCTTTCAACCGGGGCTAACGAGCAAGTCATGAACGCACTTCGTATTCTTTTCTCAAGACGCTTTCTTGGTGAAACCCCAGGATTCCTCTTTCTTGACGATGCTTTTCAGCATAGCGATTGGGAGCGTAGACAGAACTTGGTGGATTATATAATTCATCTTGTGAAAGATCGGGGTTGGCAAATTTTTTATTTTTCGATGGATAACGATTTGACAAACCGATTTTATGATCGAGCCAAAGACCAACTTGGTAATGACTTCGCATATTATCCACTTTCTTAATATCTGGTCAGGTTTGTAAAAACCTTTTTTTGAAATTGTCAGTTTATTTAAGAACTTAAATAGAAAACTTAGTTTTCAATTTCTAACCATTTGTTTTTCTTAAAATCAAAGTAGTGATTATCGGTTAGGTAATACCAAATATTTTTTTCCTGATTAAAGAGATAGGGAAAACAATCAGCATTTGTCCAAGTCCATCCCAGGTTTTCATGGTATAACCAAATGGATTCAAATGTCGTAGTCCAGTCTAGGTAAAACCAACCCAGCTTTTCATGATAAATCCAGTTATTTTCTTGAATCTGAAAAAAGTATCCGAACCATTTTATATAATACCAATTCTGTCCGACCGATATAACATCTGCCCATGCACTTTTTAGTAGGGGTGGTGCAGGGGGCTTTTCATCGTTCAAAGAACTATCCATCAACTTCGTGGTGTCTTTCTCAATGGAAACTTTGTCGACGGAAACAATAATGACTGAGTTTGTA
>JAQXBH010000063.1 GCA_029252505.1 Opitutales bacterium
TAATCTCCCAGCTTGAATCCGACCTCGCAACGGCTACTCTTTCCTCAACAAATGAAGAGGAATCAGCACAGGCTCGATCAGCAGCCCAATCCATGCTATCGAAACTACGAAACCAAGAATCCCAAGGTAGGTTAGTCATCGCTCTTGACAAAATTTTAGAAGCGGATTCGTCCAACGAATTACTTGTCAAAGACGGAGATATTCTTTTTGTTCCATCATTACCGTATGCTGTAAGTGTAGCTGGTGAAGTTCAATTTCCATCATCTCATTTATTTGTCGAAAAACTAGATGTGAAAGACTACATTCATAAAAGTGGCGGATATACCCAAAATGCGGATGAAGCTAGGACATTTGTGATTAAATCCAATGGCTCTGTTCTTACTTCAAAAGGCAATGCTTGGTTTGGCAAGGGTTCGGCCATTCAAACGGTTGCAGCGGGTGATGTTATTGTCGTGCCTATCGATTTAGAACAAACCCGTTGGTTGGAAAATTTAACTTACAGCACGCAAATTATTTACCAACTTGCAGTAGCCGCCGCCGCAGTTAATTCCTTCTAATATATCCAACAATATTCCAAAATTACGGTTTATAAATTTAAAAAGTTCAGTTTGTTCAAAAAAACTTGAACAAAATACATTGTTTTGGCATATTCTTAAGTTATGAATGCTTTCACGGTAGCCAAACAAACATCCATGGACGCAATAGATGGTTTGGATACTTTGGATGATTGGGAGGATGCAGTCATTGATTTATTTCTACACGCGGCAAATTCCTTTGGACTACCTAAGTCTTACGGCCAAATTTACGGTCTGCTGTTTTGCCGCGATCATCCCTTGGCGATGGATGAGGTTCTGGAACTTTTGCAAATTAGTAAGGGTTCGGCCAGCCAGGGTCTGCGTGCCTTGCGCCAATTGGGTGCAGTTTCTTCGGTATTTGCCCCAGGTGATCGCAAGGAAAGATTTGTTGCTGAGAGCAGGCTAAGAAAATTAGTCGGTGGCTTCCTCCGAGAGCAAGCCGATCCGCACCTCGAAAAAGGCTTAGCCAGGCTCAAGCAAATTGAGAGCTTGGTCAATTACATACAAGATGTGGATGCTCGCAAGCGGGGAGCCCGCAGGCATGAGATTTTATCGGGTTGGCATCGGCAAATGAGCCGGTTGCTTCCTTGGGTCAAGATGATCGTTGGAAAGAGCGATCGTCTGCCCCAAAAAAGTTCTGATTAAACAAAAAGTAATGGTTTCCTCCGATTGGCTTTGCTTGTCGCAAACGGCCAAGGGCGGTAGCATAGTAAGATAAATTCTATGAGTGAAGATACCAAATCATCCACCAAATATGTCATGGTCGAGTCTGGACCCCCATCCGATGAGGACGAGATCGACCTTCTCGAACTAATTCGCACCCTTCTGCAGGCATGGAAAACCATCCTGGGCATCACCATCCTTTGCACCGCACTTGCCGCTGCGTATGCCCTCTATATTCCTGAGGTCTTTAAGGCGGAAAGCTTATTGGCTCCCGCTCAGGAGGGAAAATCAGGTACATCTTCTGCCCTCAGTCAGTTCGGTGGGTTGGCTGCCATGGCTGGGGCCACTATTCCCGCTAATTCAAATGTAGAGAGGGTATTGGCTACGCTTGAGACCAGAGTTTTTCTTAAAAAATTTATTGAGGAAAAAAACCTCCTCCCGGTTATTTTTGAGGATTTTTGGGATACAGCATCCAACTCATGGAAATTACAAGTCGGGCAAGAGGCTTTTATTCCGGAAGATGGAATTTCTCCTCTCCGAGGAGCTATTGAATTAGATCAAGAAAAAGGAGGTTTGATTACCCTCTCCATTTCTTGGAAAGATCCCGAAGTTGCGGCCCAATGGGCCAATGATTTGGTCAAGCAGTTGAATGAGCAACTCCGCGAGCAGGCAATTGCTGATTCCAAAAAACGGGTAGGGTACCTCGAGCAGGAATTGGCCAAGACCACTTTGCAGGATATGCGTGCCGTTCTCTACAACCTGCTCGAATTCGAGAAGCAAAATGCCATGCTTGCCAATGTAAACGAAGACTTTGCTTTGGAAGTGATCGATCCCGCAGTCCCCCCAGAAACACGCGAGAAACCAAAGCGCAAACTCATTGTCGCCCTTGGTGGAGTATATGGGGGCCTCCTCGGTATTTTTGCCGTGTTTTTTGCTCTGTTCTTGAAGAAATTAAAATCTACAAATTCTAAAGTATCCCACCATTCATGAGTAAACAATTTTCTAAAATATCAATCGTAGGACTTGGCTATGTCGGCCTTCCTCTGTCCTTGCAGTTCGCACGATCAGGGGTTTCCGTTCTTGGGTTTGATCTCGATCAGCAAAAGGTCGATTCGATCAATGCTGGAAATACTTATCTAAAGCATTTCCCCTCGAAAAGCATTGCCGAGCAGGTCGATGCCAATCGACTTGAAGCCACGACCGATCCCTCCCGATTGTCCGAAGTAGAAGCCATTCTTATTTGTGTGCCCACTCCCTTGGACGATCACCGCGAGCCCGATCTTTCCTTTGTATTGGATACTGCAAGAACCATCGCTCCTCATCTCGCAAAAGGAGTACTGGTCACCTTGGAATCCACCACCTACCCGGGTACCACAGAGGATGAACTCCGTACCGTTCTCGAAGAAGAATCCGGAATGAAGGCAGGCACAGACTTCCACCTAGCCTATTCCCCTGAACGGGAAGACCCAGGCCGGAACGACGCCTCCGTCAAAACCATACCCAAAGTGATCGGTGGATACACCGCAAAATGTGCGGAATTGGCCGAAGCATTATATGGGAAGGCATTGGATAAAATCCATCGGGTCTCTTCCTGTAGGGCTGCGGAAGCTACCAAGTTGCTGGAAAATATTTTTCGCAGTGTGAATATCGCCTTAGTAAATGAGCTCAAGGTGGTTTACGAAGCCATGGGTATTGATGTGCATGAGGTAATCGATGCCGCCGCCACCAAGCCTTTTGGTTTTATGGCATTTCGTCCCGGTCCCGGATTGGGCGGGCACTGCATCCCGATTGACCCTTTTTACTTAACCTGGAAAGCAAGAGAGTTTGGCAAGCATACCCGCTTTATTGAACTAGCAGGTGAGATCAATACCGCTATGCCAGATTATGTAATGTCAAAAGTCGCGAATGCTCTCAACGACGAGGGTAAAGCAATCAAAGGCTCCAAGATTTTGGTTCTCGGACTCGCTTACAAGGCAAATGTCGATGACTGCCGGGAATCTCCCAGTTTTGTATTGATGGAGAAATTGGAAGCCAAGGGAGCCACAGTAGAATATAATGATTCATTCGTGCCCACCGTCCCCCCTACTAGAGAATATGCTCATTTTACAGGAAAAGAATCAGTGGAAATTGAAGATAGGTATGATCTCATTTTAGTATCCACCGATCATGCCGAATATAAAACTTTTGATTTTAGTGGTTATTCCGAGTACAAGAA
>JAQXBH010000070.1 GCA_029252505.1 Opitutales bacterium
GGTCTAGACAAAAAAGGGGAAGAAACCATTGCGGTTTATGACTTAGGTGGAGGAACTTTTGATATATCTGTCCTTGAGATTGCAGAAGGAGTGTTTGAAGTTAAATCCACCAATGGGGATACACAACTGGGGGGAGACAATTGGGATCAGGAGATTATAAATTGGCTAATTAACGAGTTTAAAACAGAACAAGGTATTGATCTATCTGGCGACCCAATGGCGATGCAACGTCTAAAGGAAGAGGCAGAAAAGGCTAAAATGTCTTTATCTTCTTCTCAGTCCACAGACATTAATCTTCCATTTATTACCGCTGATGCCTCAGGGCCTAAGCATTTAAATGTTACATTGTCTCGTGCTAAGTTGGAACAAATCTGTGATGATCTTTATGCAAGGACAAGGGGGCCATTTGAGGCCTGTTTAAAGGACTCTGGTCTCAGCATTGGTGATGTGAATAATTTAGTTTTGGTTGGCGGGATGACAAGAAGCCCCAAAATAGTGGAGCTTGCTAAGGAATTAGGCGGTAAAGATCCAAATCAAGGAGTTAATCCTGATGAAGTGGTAGCAATCGGTGCAGCGGTTCAGGGCGCAGTTCTCCAAGGAGATGTGAACGATGTACTCTTACTTGATGTGACTCCCTTGACACTCGGAATCGAAACTGCAGGTGGCGTTTGCACGCCAATGATTGATCGTAACACCACTATCCCTACGAAAAAGGCCCAAACTTTTTCTACTGCAGCTGACAGCCAACCCGCAGTTGATATTGTTGTCTTGCAGGGCGAGCGGTCAATGTCTCAGGATAACAAGACACTGGGAACATTTAAGCTTGATGGAATTGCACCGGCTCCTCGTGGAACGCCACAAATTGAAGTGACTTTTGATATCGATGCAAATGGTATTTTAAACGTAAATGCGAAAGATCAGGGAACTGGTAAAGATCAAAAGATTACAATATCCGGTTCTTCCAGTATGGACGAAGAGGAGGTGGATCGCCTTCGCAAAGAAGCTGAGAAATTTGCCGATATCGACAAGGAAAAAAAGGATCAAGTGCAAGTCAGGAACGATCTTGATTCCATGGTTTATCAATGCGAAAAACAACTCAGTGATCTCGGAGATAAAGCACCTGAGGATTTGAAGGCAAAGATTGATGCCCTTCTCGCTGACACTAAAAAGGCATTAGAAAACACTGACTCAAGTCTCGATGATTTAAAATCCGCGAAAGACTCTCTCCAAAAAGGGTTTGAAGAATTAGGCCAAGAGGTCATGAAGAGCGGGGGAATGCCAGAGGGTACTCCGGGACCTGAGGCAGCATCAGGAGCCGAAACACCACCAGATTCGGAAAAGAAAAAAGATGATGATATAGTGGACGCCGATTTTGAAGTGGTGGACGACGAAAAAGAAAAAAGTTAATTTTATTGGATTTCTAATTTTGAAAACTCTTACTTAGTATCCATAATCCTAAAATCTAGTATAACCTAACCAAAAACAAAAGGAATATGAGCAAACCAAAAATAACTCCGCTAGGAGATCGCGTCTTGGTCAAGCACGTCGAAGAAGACGAGCAAATTAAAGGCGGGATAATCATCCCAGATTCTGCGAAAGAAAAATCACAAGAAGCTGAAGTAGTAGCCCTTGGAACTGGCAAGAAAGACGACGATGGTAAAAATATCGGCTTTCAGGTCAAAAAAGGCGACAAAGTGTTAATCAGTAAATACGGTGGAACCGAGGTAAAGCTTGACGATGTTGAGTATCAACTCGTTCGCGAAGACGATATACTCGGAATCATCGGATAGGCTTCTTAGCTAACAATCAAAACAAAACTCAGAAAATATAATTATGGCTAAGCAAATATTATTCGACGAAGCAGCACGTAAAAGAGCCCTTAGAGGGGTTAATACACTTGCTGATGCGGTAAGCGTAACATTGGGACCGAAGGGTCGTAATGTTTTAATCGACAAAAAGTTCGGTTCTCCAACAGTGACTAAAGATGGTGTTACCGTTGCAAAAGAAATTGAATTAAGTGATCCCTATGAAAATATGGGTGCACAAATGGTGCGTGAAGTCGCTTCCAAGACATCCGATCTTGCCGGTGATGGAACAACTACAGCAACTGTTTTAGCAGCGGCAGTTTATCAGGAAGGCCTGAAGAATGTAGCAGCAGGTGCAAATCCCGTTTATTTAAAACGCGGAATTGACAAAGCAGTAGAAGCAGGTGTCGCTAAATTATTACGTGACAGCAAAAAAGTTTCCGCTAGTGAAGAGGTTCGCCAAGTAGCAACTGTATCCGCAAATTGGGATGCCGAGATCGGAGAAATTATTTCCGAAGCAATGGATAAAGTTGGTAAAGACGGAACCATTACTGTGGAAGAAGCCAAGAGTATTGAAACAACTCTCGATGTTGTGGAAGGTATGCAATTCGATAAGGGTTATTTAAGTCCTTACTTTTGCACCAACAATGACACAATGGAATCAATCCTTGAAGATTGCTACATTTTGATCAACGAGAAGAAAATCACTGCACTTAATGACTTACTTCCAGTACTCCAATTAGTTTCCAAGCAAGGAAAGCCACTTCTTATCATCGCTGAAGATGTTGAAGGTGAAGCTCTCGCGGCTTTGGTAGTTAATAAATTACGTGGAACTTTGAACGCTTGTGCAGTTAAAGCACCGGGCTTTGGAGATCGTCGTAAAGAAATGCTTCGTGACATCGCTATCCTTACTGGTGGTCGTTGCATTACTGAAGACTTGGGTATCAAACTCGAAAACATCGAACTTGCCGATCTTGGAAAAGCGAAGCGTATTACTGTAGACAAAGAAAACACAGTGATCGTAGAGGGATCCGGAAAAGCGACTGAAATCCAAGGTAGAGTGAAACAGATTCGTCGTCAAATTCAAGAGACTACTTCTGATTACGATCGCGAAAAACTCCAAGAGCGTTTGGCAAAACTCGCTGGTGGTGTTGCGGTAATTAGTGTTGGTGCAGTTTCCGAGCCAGAAATGAAAGAAAAGAAGGCTCGTGTAGAAGACGCATTGCATGCTACCCGTGCAGCGGTTGAAGAAGGAATTCTTCCCGGTGGAGGTGTTGCCCTTCTTCGCGCAGCAAATGCCATTGAAAAAGCTGCAACTCTGCTTGAAGGTGATGAAGCGATTGGAGCTTCAATCGTTCGCCGTGCAATTGAAGCACCTCTCCGCAAGCTTTGTGATAATGCTGGTGTAGAAGGTTCTTTAGTAGTCCAGCAGGTTCTTAAGTCCAAAGGGGCGATGGGTTACAATGTTGCGACTGATAAGCATGAAGACTTAATCAAAGCTGGTGTTGTTGATCCTACAAAAGTGACTCGTACTGCCTTGCAAAACGCAGGTTCAGTAGCTGGCCTTTTGTTGACCACAGACTGCATGATTACTGATATTCCAGAGGAGGAGAAACCTGCTCCTGGTGGACATGATCACGATCATGGTATGATGTAAGATATTATTCTTATTTCAAATTTTAAGAGGCATCCAGTAATGGATGCCTCTTTTTTTGGTTAGTAATAAATTGTACTTTTAAGTTCGATTCCTCTTTTGTACCCCTTCATGATTTAATAATGTTTAAAATTTTATTTTTAATTCTGGTTTCAGCTATTACTTGCAATGGCTTATCTTGGCCACAATTCCGTGGAGCCACTGGGCAGGGGCATTGCAATGTAGAAGAGATTCCAATGAGTTGGAGCCGTAATAAGGGAGTTACTTGGGAAACAAAATTGTCTGGGAAAGCATGGTCATCTCCGATTTGTGTAGACGATCAGATATTTCTGACGAATGCAGTTCATCACCAAGAAAACTTAATCTTAGAGCTCATTTCAATCGATTTTATTACCGGTGGAATTATTTGGAGAAAAGAATTATTCAACTATTCTAAGCCATCTCGAATTCACAGAAAGAATAGCTATGCTAGTCCCACCCCCTTTTATGAAAATGATTGTATTTACGTTCATTTTGGAAGTTTGGGGACTGCTTGTGTAACCATTAATGGCGATTTGATTTGGAAGAAGAGGCTTAATTACTTACCCGTTCATGGTTCCGGCGCCTCTCCAGTTATTATTCAAGACCTTTTACTTTTGAGCACGGATGGAGCAGAAAATCCATGTTTAGTGGCACTGAATAAAAAGAATGGCGAAATCAAATGGAAAGCAATGAGAGATAGCAATGCAAAGAAGAACTTCTCATTCTGCACTCCTCTCGTCATTGAAGTGAATGGAGAAATACAGATCATTAGCCCAGCAAGTGATTATGTATTCGCCTATGACTTAAATGGAACTCAACTTTGGAAATTCAATTACCCAAATGGCTACTCCGTAGTCCCGAGACCTGTCTTTGAGCAGGGAATAATTTATATAAGCAGTGGATATGATAGCCCTGTATTGTATGCGATAAGTTGTGGAGGGAGGGGAGATATCACAAAAAAAAACCTGGTTTGGAAAACGAGAAAAGGGGCACCCCGGAACTCTTCAGTTGTAGTGATCGATGGTTTGTTGTTTATGGCGGCAGATAATGGTGTGGTTTCTTGTTTAGATGCAAAAACGGGCGAGCTTTATTGGATGGAACGAGTGGCGGGGAGTTGTTCGCCTTCTTTAATCCACGCAGAAGGAAAAATTATACTTTGCGATGAAATGGGGAAGACTTTTATTTTTGAAGCCAAAAAGAGTTATCGGTTATTGGCTCAAAATGATTTGGAGGACCAGATGCTGGCATCTCCTATTGTCTTTAAGAATTCTCTATTGTTAAGAACTGAGAATGCACTATGGAGAATTGATTCTTAATGCAGTTCGCTATTAGTAACCAAACTCGAAGCCTTTTTTTCGGCGGAAAACCGATCCGATTGTTCGTCTGCATGATAAGATGAGCGAACTAATGGTCCAGATTCAACCACTCGGATGCCAAATTCCAGTGCTTCAGACTTCCATTGTGCAAATTCTTCAGGAGTTGCCCAGCGATCGATAGGTGCATACTCAGAACTTGGTTGTAGATATTGCCCAAGAGTGAGGACATCAAGTTTAATATTAGCCAAATCCTTCAAGGCCTGACGAATTTCACCTTCTTTTTCTCCTAGACCAAGCATGATGCCTGATTTAATTGGAAACCCGGCTTTTTTTGCATAAGCAAGAACATCCAAGCTTCTTTGATAAGATGCCGTTTTACGAATGGGACGTTGTAACCGCTCCACAGTTTCTAAATTATGATTAAAAATGTTGGGTTTGGCTTTGAGTACGATGTCTAGATTTTCAAAGTCTCCTTTAAAATCAGGGACCAATACTTCGATCGCCGTGTTTGGGTTTTTGTAGCGTACCGCACGGATTGTCGCTGCCCAAACTTTAGCCCCGCCATCAGGTAAGTCGTCACGGGCGACAGAAGTAAGTACACAGTGCTTGAGTCCCATCTTGGCAACTGCTTCGGCCACACGGGGAGGTTCCGCTAAATCTAATTCTGTTGGTTTACCAGTCTGCACTGCACAAAATGTGCATGCACGAGTGCAGACATTACCTAAGATCATTAATGTGGCTGTACCTCTGGACCAACACTCTCCCATGTTAGGGCACTGGGCACTTTGGCAAACAGTATGCAATTGATTATCATCAACGATGTCCCGAACCTTTCCGTATTCCGGACCGGATGGAAGTTTTGCCCTCAGCCAACTTGGTTTCCTTTTTTTCACCGTAATCGAAATAAATTATTTTCCTGAATACTCAACTTCATCCGGAGAAATTTTTTCAGGACCTTGATTTCCCACGGTTCTGTAATAATCTCCACTCGCTGAATCTTTTTCATATTGGGTAAACCCGTTTTTATGAAGGTTTTCAGAGGAAAGTGACTTTTTTTCGCTCTGTGTTGAATGAGTAAGAGATAGTGAAGCGGCAGTTAATATCCTTTTAACGGGTTCCTTGGTAAGGGGATGAGCGGTTAAGGGGGCATCATCAATTTTCTGCTCCACTTCGAATAACTCCTCCATATCCTGGTCGTTAATTACTTGGTATTGATATAGGGGTAACATCTCGATTAGGCAGACTTCTTTTTGCGTGGGGGAAATTCAAAGCCTATTCCACCATTATCTTTGAGGATAAGATTTGCGTCAAACGGTCTCTTTGTTCTACGCGATACGAATCCCTTGATCAGGCCAGTTTTCTTTTCATTCACCAGTTTGAGAAATTCTTCCAATGGAATTTCTTTATCTAGCAATTTGCGCGTTATTCTAAAAGAGCACGAACCTTCATCCGAGACCTTTTTGTGACTAACACAGATATAAGCGGTTTCAGTCTGTTTGACATTCTGCTGACAGACGGGGCATTCGGCAATAACGGGAGCATCTTTGATACTCTCCTTTTCTTCAGCCTCCTGTTCTTCATTGTTCTGAAAAACAAAATTTACTTTAAATTCCTCGTCGAGTTGAAGAATTGCGGAAAAAGGCTGTCCTTTTTTGGACATGAAATTATCGAGTGGTCCTATTTTCTTTTCGCGTAAAAGGATATCCACTTCATCAATTGGAAGTCGACGACCGGCAATACTTTTGGGAATACGAAAATCCCCTTCAATATTTTGATAAAATCCAAGACCTTCAAAAAGTGGCTCATCGGTAACAGGTGAGCGAAGTGTGGTCTCCTTTAAATTCTCGGCGGTTTCTGTAAATCCAGTAGTCTTGGTTACAAATTCTTCGGTCAAACTACCGATTTCTTTCATGAACTGGTCACGAGTCATGGTTCCTTCTTCAATCAATCTTAGCTTGTGTTCCCACTCTCCAGTCATGGTTGGACTCGTCAAAATATCAGTTCCAGCGGCATCAAGGAAATGAAATAAATCTTCTCCTTTGAGGTTGGGGTGCATTTGCGTGCCTTCCCGGCGCATATATTTTTCTTTGATTAAATGATCGATAGTCGATGCTCGAGTTGCGGGTGTACCCAGGCCTTTTTCCTTAAGGGCTTCGGCCAGGTCTTCATCGTCGATTAATTTTCCTGCGCCTTCCATTGCGGAGAGTAGAGTAGCTTCTGTGTATCGGGCGGGTGGCTTCGTTTGTTCGCTTTCCAATACTGGATTTACAAGATTTGCCTTATTATTATCTTCCGGGGTTAAAGCAGGTAGTGTATCTTCAGGTTGGTTGTCTTTTCCGTAAATGGCGAGCCAGGAGGGTTCCACTAATACTCGACCTTCAGTCTTAAAATTATACTCACTGACTGAGCTTGTCCGTGTCGTGACATCCCACTGAGCTGGCGGGTAAAAAACAGAAATGAATCGCTTGGTTATAAGGTTGTAAATCTTTCTTTCATTTGCATCCAGATTTGTAGGCGTGCCAGTGGTCGGAATGATCGCGAAGTGGTCACTTATTTGTTTATTGTTAAAAATCTTTTTATTTTTTTCATCTACCCAATTCGATTGAAGTGCTTTTTGTGCATGGGGGCCAAATTCTCCCTGAATGGAACCAAGCAAATCTCTGCAGGTTGGACCGTAATCTTCGGGCAGTGCTTTTGAGTCAGTTCTTGGGTAGGTAATTAATTTGTGTCTTTCGTAAAGAGACTGGGCAATTTGTAGAGTCCGACTGGCGGGGTAGGAATGTAAGCGATTGGCCTCTCTTTGAAGAGTGGTAAGGTCGTAAAGTCTTCCTGGGCTTTGCGGAGAGCGTTTCTTTGTTTCAGAAATATCTGCCACCGTGGCTTCTTGTATCGCTGTGAATATGGCATCGGCTTCCTCCTTTTCCCATAAACGATCCACGCGATCATGTTTGTCATTCTCTGCTTTTTTAAAACCCTTTTTTTGAAACACTCCCTTGTAGCTGCCTTCAGATAATTCAAAGGTGGATGTAATCCTAAAAAAGTCTCGCGGTATAAAAGAATTAATTTCTTCTTCTCTTTTAATGACGAGAGATAGGGTAGGGGTTTGTACTCGACCTACTGTGGAGACTTGTCGGCTCATACTTCTGGACCTTTTGAGGGTCACTGCACGGGTTCCGTTGATTCCAATTAACCAATCTGATTCAGAGCGGCAGCGTGCTGCGTCTTGAAGCGGTTGCAAGTCCGCACCTTCTCGCATGCTTGCAAATGCATCCTTTATTGCCTGGTCTGTCATTGATAGCATCCACAATCTTTTGATTGGTTTCTTTGCCTTTGCTAATTCGTAAATGTAGGTGAAAATCAGTTCACCCTCTCTTCCTGCATCACATGCATTTATTACTTCACCAACATCTTTTCTTTTGAGTTGTTTTTTGAGTTGTTGAAACTTTTTTTTGGTATTTGCGATTGGTTTAAGTTGAAATTCAGGAGGAATGATGGGCAAGTTTGTTAACTTCCATGCTTTCAGCTTTTTATCAAAGTCATCGGGCATAAAGAGCTCGACTAGGTGGCCTACCGCACAATCAATAACCCATTCATCATTTTCGTAGTAATCTTCCTTCTTAGGAACACGACCGAGGACACGGGCCAAATCTTTTGCAACGCTGGGCTTCTCGGCAATGACTAATTTTTTCACTTAATTAAAGTTGGAATGTATCGATTAGGACGGAATGAAATCGGTTAAAACTTCATCCATATTGGTGAGCAAGTGATTAATGGAGTCTACTGTTTCATCGCCCATGTTAGAAATCCGAAATGTTTTACCTTTAATTTTACCGTAGCCCCCATCAATTGAAATTTTCTTTTTGTCACGCAATGTTTTAACAAATCCAGCCATATCAATTTCAAGGTTGTTTCGAACACAGGTAAGAGATTTAGAAGCAAATTCAGGCTTGGGTAGTAATTCGAATCCTCTTTTTGCAACCCATTGGTGCACCATCTGATTTAATTCTGCGTGCCTTTTTTGTCGATTCTCAACGCCTTCTGTGAAAATTTTATCGAGAGTATATCGGAGTGCGTGGATCAGCGGAATTACTGGGGTGCTAGGCGTCATGCCTTTTGCGTGATTTGAGCGAAATTCAAGGAAATCAAAATAATACCCTCGTCCCTCAGTTTGCTGAGCTCTTTCGAATGCTCTTTCGGAAACAGAAAAAAGAGCAAGGCCTGGCGGCATGGCTAAGGCTTTTTGCGAACCGGTCAAAATAACATCGATTCCCCAGTCGTCTTTGGGAATCGGTACGACAGAAAAGGAACTCACCGTGTCAATTACTGAGATGACATCAGGAAACTCTCGAAGTACCTTCATGATGTCCTCGAGTGGGTTCATCATTCCGCAAGATGTTTCGTTGTGAACTAAAGTAACCACATCATATTCACCGCTTGAAAGTCTGGATTTGAGTTCATCGGGGTCGATATTTTCTCCCCATTCAACCTGTAGTGGATCCGCGGCTTTTCCTGCACGCCTGGCCACATCGAGCCATTTATCTGAGAAAGCACCGCACATACAGCACAGAACCTTTTTCTGACATAGGTTGCGTATTGCACCTTCCATTACGCCCCATGCACTTGAAGTGGAAAGAAAAACTGGGTCACTGGTTTGAAAGAGCTTCTGTAAGTTTGGTTGGCATGCTTGATAAAGTTCAACAAAGTCGGCACTCCTATGGCCCATTACTGGAGTTGACATTGCCTGATAAGTTTCATCGGAAACATTAACAGGACCAGGAATATGTAATTTGTAATCGATCATTTTAATCTTCAATTTGGCTTGTGATATTTTTAAACTTTGTATTTTTATCTTCAATAATGACAAGGCGAGGTTCCCAAGCAGATGCTTCTTCTGGATCTAATTGAATAAAAGTAATAATGACGAGTAGGTCGCCCGGTTTGCCTTTGTGAGCAGCCGCACCATTTAAGGCAATTTCGCCAGAACCGGCTGGAGCAGGTATACAGTATGTCTCAAACCTTTCTCCGTTGGTAATATTACCCACTAAGATTTTTTCGTGATTAAGAAAGCCGGCGGCCTCCATTAAGGAACGGTCAATCGATAGGCTTCCCGAATAATCGGGAGAAACCGAAGTGACTTTGGCACGATGAATTTTTGATTTTAGTAAAGTGACCTGCATAAAAGGAAGGAATTTGAAACCACCTATCAAATCCTATTCAGCATTAAAGTCAATCGATGAAGGATTTGTCCGAAAGGAAATCCGGTTGTCAGAACTTCTAATATCTATACAAAAGAATATTTTATGTCGCAAAATAGTGGGAATTGGCTGGAGCAAAAATGGTCTGATTTTGAAGGATTCGTTGAGGGTGTTATCTATGACCGAGACCTTTCTGTATCCGCTCGCCTTTTTGGACTTTTCTTAAAGCCATTTTCTTTCCTTTTTTCTGGAATTGTCCGAGTTCGACTATTTTGCTACACTCATGGTTTTATTTTGAAGGTCAAGCCGGTGGATTGTCTCGTCATTGTGGTGGGTAATCTAACGGTTGGCGGAACTGGTAAAACCCCTGTCGTGGAACGTTTTACAAAGGAACTTATGGCAAGAGGAAGGCGAGTTGCGATTTTGAGTCGTGGCTACAAAAGCAAAGAGGGAAAAACTCCTCGCAAATGGAATCAATTATTTTCCAAAGCAGTTTTTCAGCCCCCCAAGATTGTAAGCGATGGAGAAAATGTACTACTTGACTCGGATGAAGCGGGAGATGAACCCTACATGCTCGCAAAGAATTTAAAAGGGGCAGTAGTGCTCGCCGATAAAGATCGGGTAAAATCTGGATTGTTTGCTATCGAAAAATTTAAAGTAAACACTTTAATTTTAGACGATGGCTTTCAGTATCTTCCCATTAAAGGAAATCTCAATTTATTATTGGTGGATCAAACTAACCCTTTTGGAAATCGTTGCCTTCTTCCTCGGGGGATTTTACGCGAACCAGTCAGGCACCTATCTCGTGCCTCCTATGTATTTTTAACTAAATCGGAAATTGAGCCAGACCTTGAGTTACTGCAAACGATTCGAAAGTATAATTCGAATGTGGAAATAATACGTTGTGTGCACAGGGTTCGGTATTTTCAGGAAGTAAATACAGTTCAAACCAAACCCTTGAATTTCTTGTATGAATTATATGTTGGCGTTTTTTGTGGTATTGCATCCCCCCGTGGCTTTGAAGACATTATACAACGGATATCTGGCGAGATGAGATTTAAGCAACGATTTTTAGATCACCACCGTTACACTCATGATGAACTGGACCGATTGTTTCTTCAGGCAAAAAATTCCGGTGCTGATGTAATTGTTACGACGGAAAAGGACGCGGTGCGTATTCCTGCTAATTACAAGCCCATTCTTCCATTTTATTATGTGCGAATGGAAATTGAGATCATTGAAGGCTTTGAAGATTTTGAGGATGCCGTGGCGGATATTTGTTTTCCCGAAAGAAAGCGAAATGGATACCAATCATTGCCCATTAATCATAATGCTTAATCATCGTTAAGCATTATCTGATTTTAGGAATCCGAGTAATTAGTTACTGTACGAACTAATGCTTCCATACATTCCACTTTAGCTTGCGGGCGAATGCCATGACCAAGGTTCAGAATATGCCCCGGATCACCTTCCATTTTTTTTAATAACTTGAGAGTTGTTTGGCAGACTGTCTCAGGATCTGTTTCTAGGAGTGCAGGGTCGAGGTTTCCCTGAAGTGTAAAATGAGAGGGCAGTGTATTGCGGGCGTAAGCAAGATCAGTTTCATGATCGATACTTATTCCTGAAACCTGACAGTTGGAGAAATAATGTAAACGTTCGCTTGGAGCTTTTGCATACAGGATGACTGGAACTTGGGAAGACACCTCCTGAGCAATTTGATCAATCCATCTCAAGGACCATTCGTTCACTTGATCATCTGGGCAAAGCCCGTTCCAGCTATCAAAAATCTGAATTGCATCCACGCCGGATTGGGCCTGCATGTTTACATATCCAATTAAAACCTCAGTTAATTTTTCCATTAACTTGGCGAAAGAAAGGGGGGAAGACTTTGCCCAATCGACTGTTTTCGGGAAATTAGGACTAGAACCACCATCAATCATATAGCAAGCAAGTGTCCACGGTGAACCGCAAAAACCCAGCATTGCTTTAGATTCGTCTAATTCTTGGCGAAGCAGGCAGAGGGCATCCCGGACATAAAGCAATTTTGTTACCGCTTCCTGTGTGTCCAATTTCTCCAGACAATCTTCTGATTTTAACCTGAAGTCCATCCCGATTCCGCCCTGTTCACGGAAGTGATAGGGTTGGCCCATCGCTTCTGGAACTACCAGTATATCACTAAATACAATCGCGGCATCCAGGGCAAATCTACGCAGCGGTTGAAGTGAAACTTCCACTGCCAGTTCCGGTGATTTTACCATTTCCAGGAAGCTATATTTTTTTCGTAAGGCCCTATATTCTGGCAAGTATCGACCTGCTTGCCTCATTACCCAAAGGGGCGGTCTACCGGTATTTTCATTTTGGAGTGCTAAATTTATTTTTTGTCGCGAATTCATTCTACTTCAAGCCAATCGTTGGGGTGCAAATAATTTTCATAAAGATTTTCTTCGGGTGAATTTTTGGGAGGAGTAAAGCCATAAACCCAATTTACTTCAGGGGGCATCGACATTAATATAGATTCTGTTCGACCTTTCGATTGAAGACCAAAGTGGGTGCCTCGATCATAAACCAGATTAAATTCTGCGTACCTTCCCCTGCGATACTTTTGAAAATCTTTCTCTTTCTCAGTAAAAGGAATCTCCTTTCTTCTCTCCAAAATGGTAAAGTAAGCCTCTTGAAAACTTTTTCCTACGCTTTGCATAAATGAAAAGCTCGAATCAAAACCGTCCTCGCAAAAATCATCAAAGAAAATCCCTCCCACTCCTCTCGTTTCATTACGATGGGGAAGATAAAAATATTCATCGCACCATTTTTTTAATTTAATATATAAATCCTCTCCAAATGGATCGCAGGTAGATTTGGCTTTTTGATGCCATTCCACCACATCCTCTTTGAAGGGGTAGTAGGGGGTTAGGTCGAACCCTCCTCCGAACCACCAAGAAAGAGTCTGATCTTCTTTTCTTGCTTCGAAATAACGAACATTTGCATGAGTTGTTGGAATAAAGGGATTATCCGGATGAAAAACAACAGAAACTCCCATACCGCGAAATGAAGCTCCTTCTAATTCAGGACGATTTTGAGTGGCGGTTTTAGGCAGATTAGTTCCAGACACATCCGAAAAATTAATTCCACCCTTTTCAATAATTTGACCGTTTGTAAAAGACAGAGTTTTCCCTCCCCCCCCTTCCTGTCTTTTCCACTGATCTTCTTGGAGTTCAATGGAAGGGTCGGATTTTGTTAATTGATTTGCTAAGCTTTTCTGTAATTCGAGAAGGTAGGATTTTACCGTTTCTGCTTGGTCAATTTGCACGCCTGCAGTGAATTGCCAGTTTAAATCAATTGGGACGCAGGTGTTGAAGAGACTCGAGAATTAATCTCAGTCTTCATCCTCGTCATCGGGGTCTTTCTCCAAGTGCGCTTTGGCACCATCAAGGTCTTCACAAATTCCCCATTCTTCACAACCATCTAAGTTATTCCACATCTCTGCTTCTTCTCCAGTGGCAATGATTGCACCCCTCATAGGAAGTTTCATGTCGTCAATTTTCTCAGCAAATTCACCTACGACTTCAATTGCTTCTTCTCCCACTTCTTCCAACTCGGAGACATCAATGATGAGTTTCAAAATTCCCTCATTGATCGTGTTTCGGATACGCATATCCATATTTTCTTTGATGTCGTTAATGACAAAAGGAGATAATTCCGGTGGCAACTTGAAGAAAAGATAGTCATCCACAAACTTAAAATATCTAGCAGATGAATCTAAGTCCATGACTTTGAACATAATCGCATCTGCTTTGTTGGCATTGAAAGGTTTTGTTATACAATCTGCAAAGCCTGAGTTGAGTGCTTTTTTCTGAGCAGATTCATCACCCTGTACTATCATTCCAATTACTGGTGTATTTAATACATTGTGATTAGTCTTTAATTTTCTTCTCAAATCAACTGAAGTATCACCTGGTAGTGCCATACTGATCAAAATCGCAGAAAAGGAAGAATTTTCACAGATTTTAAGGGCCCCTGCTTCATCGGGTGTGCTTTGTACAACCCATTCATTTTTAGCGAAGATCTCAGTGAGTTGTTTAACAATATTAGGTTTGTCATCCACTACTAGAATTTTGATAGTCGACTCATTGGAGGCAGGGGAACTAGCTTCATTGGCACTCATTTGAATGGTTGCCAACTGATTCATTCGATAAAGGCGGCGCCCAAGGGTGCGGATTAGTTTGACCGAAACCTTCGGGTTTTTGGTTACTATATCTTCAATGCTTTCCTCCACATGCCTTACTTTGGATGAGGTTTTTGCTATAATTACAGCATCACGCTTCATAGAAAGTATCTCGCTTAATTCTCCAAATATCGAGCCTGGTTGATCAATTTCGCTCAGTGTTTTTCCTTCACGAACAACTGCAAGAGAACCAGATTCAAGGATGCAAAACCCTTTTCCGAGTTCTCCATCGTTCAAAACGATTTCACCTTCCGCATATTCTTGTAATCTAATCATGGGTAAAGTTTGTAATCATCAACTATTTGTAATGGGGGATCAAATAAAATCGTATTTAGCGTCTTTCGCTCTTAGGAAAGCACAAGAAGCTTAATTTAAAGAGTAATTGGCTTATTTCATCAAGCTAACTTTTTCTACCTGCACATTAATATTTCCTATTATTTCGGAAAGGTTGACCCCCATATCCAATAAGGAGTCTTGTTTCAGGGAAGATACGGAGAGCGTAATACGATCTGCATGGGCACCTAATTTACCCAGTGCTGAATCAAGGGCATGCCATTTCCCATTCAGGTGAAACTCCGTCCACATATGAAAGCCCATCACATTTTTTTTGTTTTCAAAATTTTTCATAAAAACAAGACCGTTTGCCACCCTGGTTGGAATTCCAAGAACTCGACCCAGTGCAGCCAAAAAGACAGCGTGTTCCGTGCAGTCTCCCTCCCGGCTCTTGGCCGTTTCTGTAGCAGTGGCAAATCCTACATTGAAATTTTTATGTTGAATATACTTTCGGGCAAACCGGTAAAGGTTTTGTGATAAATCAATTATATTCTTGGAACCCTGAGCCGCATTCCTTGCTAAATTTGTAATGAGTGGGTCCCCTGAATCAATCATAAGATTGGCATCACGATATTCTCTTCCGATTGTCAGAATATTTTGTTCTGAATCAACTTTTTGACCCCACGGTTCTGATCGTATATCAATAACGAAGTTTTTCTCATCGATTTGGGTTATTTTTTGATTGCGACCTTGGTGAAATGTTGGAGTCATTTCACCTTTAATCAAGCTTACATTAAAGCGAACCGATTGAGCCCCATCAGGAATTTCTTGATCAATAAAAAGAAGAGTTTGAAGGAGGAAGTCAAAATCGGTCTCGTCCGACTTTGATTGTGCTTCCAATGCAGTGGATTGTTTAATTTCAATGGGCATGCCTCCCATTTGCATTTTCGTTCGAATTGCAAACCCATGTCCATCGAGCCAATTAGTAGTCTTCATTTTTCCCATTTTTGTAAAAAGTGTAATCTCAGTTTTGTACGAGTTTACATCTTTCCCTCCGATATTGATTCTTTTCTGACCTAACGATTTAATTTTCGCTTTTGTGGGTGAGGACATTCCAAAATCTGCGGAATAAATTTTGGTCTCTAGTTCCTGCCCTTTTTTTTGAAAGCCATGTTCTTGTAATAACTTCATTAATCCCCAAGTCATTCGACCTTCAGGATCTAGTGGGTACCTTTTTTCCGTTTCCCTAAAAAACTGTTTTTCTTTCACTATAATTTCTTGTCCTTCGATCCAACCCTTTTTGATTACAGGGACACCTGCCATCTTCATTTCTCCCGAAAAACTCTTAATTTTTCCAGATCGACTTTCCCGGGTTTTTTCTGTGGCGGACAGAGTAATGGAGATCCCCGCTCGATTAATATTCATATTAAAAACACTTTGGGACACCACATCCTTGCCCTCCAGTTTCATGGTGGAATGAGCATGTCCCACTTTTGAATCGTGGAGAAAGACCTCATACCAACGATCCAGTTCCTTGAAGAAGATTGGATCTTCCTCTTCATTTGCAAAAATTGGAATTCCAAGTGTTTGAAGAATGACTAAAACTGAAAAAGGTATCAATCGAGTGGCAGAATATTCTCCAGCTTTGCGGATAATTGATTTTATGATCGATGAGTACATTGTTCTTGGTCGACAATTTGTAAGCGTCTTTGCTAATAGTCGAGTTAACAATGTTTACTTTATGAAACAAAATTTTGATTTTATCGTTTTAGGGGGTGGAAGTGCTGGTTATGCCGCGGCACGAACTTTTCATGAACATGGTGGTCGGGTTGCTGTCGTGGATGGAGCAGAGGAACTGGGCGGTCTTTGTATCTTAAGGGGGTGTATGCCCTCCAAAACCCTTATCTATTCGGCCGAAGTCCTACACCTTGCCCAAAAAGGAAGTATATTTGGCTTTGAAGGCGAAATACCTCGGGCGAACCTCGCAACCATGCAAGCCCGAAAGAAGAAAGTAATCGCCGAGTTTTCTGAGTATCGGAAGGGCCAACTCGAGGATGGTCGATTTTCTTTATTTCGCTCCAAGGGTACTTTTCTCGATAGCAGTAGCATAATTCTTACCGATGGTACTGTATTGACTGCTCCCCAAATTCTTATCTCTACCGGCTCTGAGGTTCGAGTGCCATCTATTCCTGGTTTGTCGGATGTGCGTTATCAGACAAGCGATCAGGTCTTGAACCTCGATGTAATTCCTCCAGAGAGTGTCGTTCTTGGTGGTGGTGTGGTTGCCTGTGAACTTGCCCAGTTTTTATCACGTGTGGGATCAAAGGTGACCCTTTTACAACGAAGCCCCCGATTACTGAAAGAATTTCCCGAGGCAGCATCGGATGCATTGCAGAAGGCAATGATTGAGGAAGGAATTCAATTAGAACTCGGAGTTAATTTTAAAAATTTCAAACAATTGGATGAGGAAAAGATCGAAGTATTGTATCAGCAAAACGGAGATGAAAAGAAAATTGTAACTCGCTTTCTCTTTCTTGCTCTTGGGCGAATACCTTCAGTTCATAATCTTGAGTTGCAGAATGCAGGAGTCGAATTATTACCAAGTGGACATCTCAAAACCAATCATTTTCAGCAAACGACTTCTCCCACTATATATGGGGCAGGAGACTGTGCCGGTCCACACGAAATCGTTCATATCGCCATCAAGCAAGGTGAAACCGTGGCCCTACATGCACTTGGTAAGAAGGTAAAACCGATGAACTACGATTGTCTTCTTTCTGTTGTCTTCACCGACCCGCAACTTGCAATTGTGGGTCTGACAGTCGACCAAATGAAGGATCGAGGCATTGAATTTTCAACGGCATCTTATTCTTTTGATGACCACGGAAAGTCGATCCTAATGGAAGCCAAGCACGGCTATGTTACCGTCCATGCCGAGAAGATTAGCGGGAGAGTCATTGGAGCGGAATGCGCAGGGAAGGACGCGGGGGAATTAATTCATTCTATGTCTGTGGCAGTTGGATTACGGGCCAGTGTCCACGACCTTTTAAAAGCGGACTGGTACCATCCTACACTATCGGAAATCTGGACTTATCCAATAGAGGACTTAGCGGAAGAGATTCCGGCAGTTGTTTAAAAGAAATAATAGAGCATAAATATAGCACTACCTGCCAATCCACCGGCCCAAAAACGATCTTCCTGGTAGACTGGTTTGCCATTTTTTGTTGCTTGCAATCGGGCTGATAAATAAAAACAACCAAATGTCCAAAGTGAACCAATCCAGGCACCATATACCGGCTTTATTGTATCCAGTACAACCAAAGCACCGAGTACCCCGTAGAGGAGCAGCGTAATCGCCAAAGTTTTCCCCAAAACAATGAATTCTTTTGGGGTAAAGATTCCAAGACCAGTCCAGGTAAGTTTTCCTTTCTCTGGATCTGACTTACTTACTTTACTCACTACAATATGAACTATTAAACTCAATAAAGCGGAAATAAAAGCACCGTGCATGAAGTTTAGTTTTTTTCCAAACAGATTTACAAGAGATTCATTGCCGTCTGCTATAATGGCGTAGAGTGGTGGGATTCCGTAACTGAAAATAACTCCTGCAATGATGGCGGAAACTCCTCCTGCTGCAGTCGCCCCCTTCCAAAACATTCCCACGACAAAGGCAATCACCACTCCCGCAATCAAATTACCCTGATGTTTTGCAACAAGAAGAAAGAAACTATCCTGAGAATTGGGATCCATTTGGAATATGGTCAGAACCCCGGCAAACAGGATGAAGATAACTATCCAAATTCGACCTACCGAAATCAATTTTTGATCATTTGCTTCGGGATTAATGTATTTTTTATAAAGATCAAATGTCATGATTGTCGCGGCCGAGTTCATCATCGAGTCTAAGCTCGACAAAATGGCCCCAATCATTCCCGCAGCAATCAAGCCAACCAACCCGTAGCCAATGGGGGAAATTAATTCGGTGAGCAACTTAATAAAAACTGTGTCCTGAGCAACCTCAAGGTTGCGATCTTTGAAGAGATAATACGCCGCAATTCCGGTTCCGATCGAAAAGAATGGAATCAGTAACTTGAAGAAACCTGCCGCCAATATCCCGATTCTTGCTTCCTTGTCGGTTCGGGCAGACAGAGCTCTTTGCACAATAAATTGATTGGTTCCCCAATAGTAAAAATGTAAGACCATCAGGCCTGTCAGCACGCCAGTCCACGGTAGGGAAGGGTGGTCAGATGCATTGTACAGGTGTAAGCGTTCAACCCCTTCGCTTCCGAGATCCCTCGCGACAAGGTTTGCCCAGCCTCCGATTTCTGGCTGTGAGAATGTGATATAGGCAACCAGTAAGCCAGCAAGAAGGAGCAGGACGGATTGAATTACATCGGTGACAATGACCGCTTTCAGACCGCCGAAAATAACATACGCTCCCGTTACAATCGCCATAATCAAGATACCAAGTTTGTAATGAAATGGCTCCACATCGCCAGGGGAGATTTCCGGGTTATTTATATTTCCTCCAATAAAGGAAATGGGCACGGGCATAGAGGGCTCCAAATCAATTATGTTTTGGGAGAAATTAACTCCGACAATTTGACCATCCTTCAAAACAGGCGAAAGGTTTTCCCTGATTTTTGAGCCAATTTTTATTTGTGGAGAGGAGCCGTATTTGTCTCCCCCATAATTAATTTTAACTTCAGTCAAAACACCGTTTACGTCCGCCATAGCTTCCGCGACTGCTTTTTTTCCGGTGTCTCCCTGCAGCAAAAGATTGATCGAACGTGAACCGATATAGAACCCGGGAACCATTTGAATCACAACCATTATAATGACCATAATTAGGGCGTAGCTTACCCGGCTCTTATCATCGTACCTTTTACTCAGATAGTCACTCAGCGTGTATACATTTAATTTTCGGTAGACGGGGAGAAAGAAATAACAAAGCATGAGAAGCCCGGCAATGGCGGTAATTTCAAAATGACTTTGTGCAAAGCCGACGGCAAAACCAACTCCCATCATTCCAACGATGTGGTTCGCCGATACATTGGAACCAAAAATTGAACCGGCTACACCCCACCATCTTGTACTTTTTCCTGCGAGGAAATAATCTTCTGAACTTTCATCCTTTCGACCGGACCAAAGTCCAAATGCCATAACGGTTAAAAGGGATCCGAAAAATATTATTAAATCGAGAGTTGAAAGTAAGCTGTTCATAGTCCCAACCTACTCAGAAAATACCGATACAGGAAAGCCAAAAATTGAGTACGCAATCGATCGTTATTTTGAAGCCGGTAGATTTGATTCAATTGAGTGGCTCAAAACACTGCAAATGATCGATTCAATCGACTCAACAATCGATTGTTTCGCTGAATCTTTGGAATTAAAATTTTTTGTGCTACTTGGTTCTCAGACGTACACGTAAAAATTGCTTACCTCCCTTGGAGGCAGCCGTTCCAGATGTCTCATAAAGTACCCGTTCCATACCGCCACCTGCATTCATTCCCTTACCAGTCGCACCGCCATTGAGGTCAACTTGACTCACTCCAGTGGTGGTCCAGGTTCGCAGGTCAGAACTTGTTTCCACGATATACTCGATCCCCTCGGAGTTGTATGAGTCCTGATATTTCTGGAAGGAAATTCTCTGCTTACCATCCTTTTTATTAACCGACCGTGGAAGGGTGGTTTTGGCATCACTGCCGAGAGAGTCCCCGCCAAATGCGCGTTCCATAAAGTTGCTCATTCCATCGCCGTCTGAATCGGTGTCATCGGAATCGAACATAAGCTCTGCATCCAAATGATTGACTGCACTATCGCCATTAAGATCAATCAGTCCCTTGAGGTCTTTCTTGGCCGCGAGTTTACGGGCGAACTTGGTTCTTTCTTTTTCATACCGCGGGTCGAGACGGCGTTCATCATAGAATGCACTCTTACCAGGTTTTTTAATGGTGATTTCCCGTACTACACTGGCAGCTGCGTTGTAGGAACCATTCCCTGCCTGAACTGCAGTGATTTGAACGGTTAGACCGGCGTCAGGAATAGAACCACTGAAGTCCTTTCTAAATACAAGAATGGCATTGGCTCCCGTTCCCACTTTTTGAAGAACATTACCCGGGTTTGAGGTAAGCGAGTAGGTGATACCCAAACTTGAAGTTGCAGTAGCCATACGACCGATTGGAATCGGTTTCCTCGAGAGTGGCAGATCACGCAATCCACCCTTTTCACCCTGCTTGAAGAAGATGGTTTGTCCCTGCTTGTTGGTTACATTAAATGTCTTATCCGCAGAGCTGGTGAAGTATTCTGTACCGGTCGCCACTGCACGCACGGTTACGGTTCCGGTCGAACTACCGCAGGTAATTTGACTGCCAGAAATAGTGGCCGCACCAGAAACAATCGAGTAGGTCGGATTGACTTGCACGGGCTTGTTGGTGATCCCGTCGAGCACCACTGCTTTGACGGTAAAGCTCTGGCCCTGTCCCATATCTCCAATGGCATCAAATACCAGATTGAGTGGGCGTTTGACCAGAAAGGTCCGGCTGACATAATTAGCCGGAGCATAGGTCGAATTTCCTGCCTGTCCGGACCGAACCGTGACCGATCCGGTATCAGAGAAAGTCAGTCTGCTTCCGGAGAGTGAGGCAATACTTCCGCCCGAAACAATCGAGAAGTTGGCATCTAGGCCGGAGGAAACGGTGGCATTCAGATCGAGTGGTTGATCGATCCTAACTTCACTCGGTGTGGTGAAGGTTACCGTTTGCGAACGCTTGCCAAGAATCTTCATGTTGTAAACCACTGGAGTGGCAGCGGAGAAGTAGGCATTACCGGGTTGTCGGGCAGTGATTTTAACGAGTCCCTGTCCGGCGGGTTGGAGAAGACCGGCGGAAGTAATTGAAATAATCGAGGTGTTGTTCGACTCGTAGGTAAGGGCGAGCCCGGAGGTGGCGTAGGCACCTTCGAGTGCAACGGCGGGATCAAAGACAGAGAGGAAAGGAAGCCCGTCGGAATTATCAGTTGGCACATTAGTCGGGTTGAGTGAAATTGATTGCGATCCCCCAAATAATGGACGGCTTGATTTAAAGGGATGTCCGGCAACAAGCCTTGCGTTTGAGTCCCACTTATGGGCGAGGTAACCTTCCATCCGTCGGATGGCAAAGTCGGTCAGGCTACCAGAGAAAAGCATGACCTCGTGCATGACCGCATTTCCTAATGGGTTCGCAATTGCGGAGGTTCCATTTCGACCGGCACCAAGAATGATTTCCCGGGTTCCAGACGATGGAATTGCGGGTACACTGGTCCCGGACTGTGCGGATCCAATCTGAGTAGTTCCATTGAAAAAGAATTCACCGTCGGCATAGCTGGCACTGGCTTTTCTTCGGAAAACTCCGACCTGTACATTGCCACCGAAATTTACTGAGGGGAAACTCAGTTCACCCCCTCCGTTAAAGTAGTAACCACCATTCTTGGCCATGCCGAGCACCTGTCCGGCGGTACCGGCAGGATTTCCGAAGTGGATAATTTTTTCCGGCTGAGAGCCCGATGTTTTCACGGCCACCAACAGAGTGAAGCTTGGATTACCGGAGAGGATCGCGGGCATGGTCGCAGACATGTAGGCTCCTGCATTTCCCTGGGTTGAACCAAAAGCCAATCCGGGCTTTCCGGAGTTTACCACCCGGACGGGTTGTAGATTGGTGATTCCCTGGCTCAATGTATTGGAACTTCCGGAGCGGTCCGACCAATTACTTGGTTGAGTTTTGGATCCGTTGGACAGGAAGTCGGAGTTGGATTCAGCAAGCCCATCGGCATTGATATCATTCGCATCTAACCACAGGATCATACCGGGCAGAGAGTCCGTATAGGGGCTCATTTCTGTTACCGTGATAGTAAAGGTTACATTATTATTGCTGGCTGCGTTGTAAGTACTGTCGCCGTTTTGGGTAACGGTAATGGTGGCAGTTCCATCTCCCTTCGGTTTAAGACGGGTTCCGCCCGAGGTCACTTCAATTACCGTTGAACTTGAACTGGCATAGGCCAGGGCCAGTCCGGTGGCAGTAGTGGTTCCTGTTTTCACGGATCGCAGAGCGGGGGCAAATTCAAAGTCCCCATTATCCATGGTCAGGTTGCTGATAGATCCGCTATTGGCTACGATGGTTTGGTTTGCCTTGGTCACGGTTACAGTTTTCACCACCGCACTGGCGGCCTGGTACTGCCCGTTTCCAGCCTGGGTTGCAGTAATAGTGGCATTGCCGGCACCGACCACCTTGAGGAATGTGCCGTTGACAATTGATGCAATTGAGGAATCGGAACTGATATAAGTGATGGGCAAATTGGCATTACTGCTCGCGGTTAGGTTCAGGTCGGCTACTCCAAATGCACGACTGCCCAAGTTTTGAGACCAAGTGATGGTCTGTGCCTGCTGGGTATCATCGATCACAGTGAGGGGTTGAGTCACATCTGATGCGGCCAGATAAATTCCATTTCCGCCTTGGCTTGCGGTGATGGTGATCGATCCCCCTTTCTTCAGAGTCAGGGTATTTCCGCTGACTTCTGCGACCGTGCTGTCACTACTTGCAAAGCTGACTGATAATCCGGAAGAAGCAGTCGCGTTTAATTCATAAGTACCGGCGGTTAGGCTGGCATCACTCAATGCATTAAAAGTAATCGTCTGGCTTACCTTGTTCACGGTAAGAGTCTTTTCCACGGTAGGGGCTGGATTGTAACTTCCGTTTCCATCCTGCGATGCACGGATCGTAGTGACTCCTGCTCCGGTAATGGTAACCGTACCATTTGATTCAACTGTTGCACTGGTTCCCGAGACAACTGCAAAACTGACCGGCAAACCGGAACTGGCGGTGGCATTGAGATCAAACATTGCAGACTGCACAGTCTTATTGGGGATATCCACAAAGGTGATAGTCTGATCCACCCGCGGGGTTGCGGTGACAATAAAGGTCTGGTTTGCTGTTGCGGACAACCAGGGGGACTGACCAGCTTGGGTCGCGGTGATAGTTACCCTGCCCACTTTGAGAGCGGTGGCTACATTCCCGGAGAATGAAACCACCGTACTATCGTTACTGTCAAATGTGAAAGTACTGAGACCGGAGTCTGAACTGACGCTCATTGCAATCGTTTGTCCGACCTGTTTATCGGATAATGGCTGGAATGTCAGAACTTGGGTACCCCCGAAAGCGGGTCTGCCCACTTGATAAGTATGGGTTGAGGGTAGGCTGCTTTCCAATCCCCACTTGTGGGCAAGGTAACCTTCGATTTTGTGCCGCACCCCTTCGCTCAATGCGGTGTTGTAGGCAATTAGTTCGGCAATATCTCCAGCAAAATCATTCCCTACCTTGGTGGCAGATGTGGGAGTAACTGGATCGGTCCCAGTTCCTTTGTTCACTCCGTTTACATAGAGGGCATAACTGCCTGGGTACATCTGCATGGAGAGCAGGGCGGGGGAGTGCGAAGATATACCCGAGTCCATCATGGCACTTCCTTGGCGCTTCAGTCCAAACTTGCCCGCGGAGGTGGTGGCAAAGATATTACTGCCCAATGGCTTTGTTTCCGCAGACTGACTGGATGCCTGTTTTATGACAGCAATCACAGTGGCAAAATCATTACTCGAAGTAATATCCAAACTTTGGGCGGCGGTGAATCGAACGATTCCCATGTTATTCAGTCCATTGGCCGCGTAGGTTGGCTTGAGATTAGCCGTTCCCTGCCCTGCATTATTGGTGTTGCCCGACTGGTCAATCCACTGGGTAACTGCAGAACCGTCTGACAATAAGTCCGCGGTGTCGTCTCCGTTAATATTGTTTCCATCCAACCATAGTCGAATCCCGGGTAGGGAGTTGGCTTGTAAGTTAAAGTAACCAACGGTGACGGTTTGGGTAACTGATGGGGCTGTGTTGTAAGCACCGTTTCCTATTTGGCTTGCGGTAATGGTTGCGGTGCCTGCTGCCCGAATCTTGATGGTTTGGTTCGGGACAGTCCCCTCAATCTGTGCAATTAAGCTATCTGAACTGGTGAAGGTAACGGGTAAACCCGAGCTTGCCACTGCAGTGGGGGAGAAGTCGAAATCACCCACAGATTTTGCAGGAATCGGACTAAATGAAATCGTCTGATCAGACTTGTCAAAGGTAGCTGTAATCGAGTTGGCCGGAGCAATGGCATATTGAGAATTTCCTGGCTGGTTTGCAGTAAGCGTGACTGATCCTGCAATCAGAACCTTTAATCGATTAAAGTCTCCGTTTCCATTTCCATAGAGCTGTCCAATCAAGGTGGCATTGAGCTCGGCTCCATAAAAACGGACATCATCAATCTGTCCAGTAAAGTAGGATGATCCACTGGTTCCATCCCGTCCAATAATTAGATCTGCGGAACTGGCGGTGTTGATAGAAGTCGACCCAGAACCGTTGGTGCCCGAGCCGTCCACATAGAGTTTGGCCTCGCCGGTATTTCCGTTGGCAGGAATGGTAACTGCCACATGGTGCCAGGCACCATTCGCATGACTTGAACTCGAGCTGGTAATGGTCGATCCACCAAGGTCAAGTACCACCGCACCAGAATTATTTAAGGATAATTTAAACAGGGTGGCGGTTCCAGATGCACCGTATTGAAGAATGGTTTTATTTGCGGTGGATGTTTTAAACCACAGGGCTACGGTTCGGCGGTTTCCACCCACTACTCCAATTTCGTTACTGCTGGCGTCCAATTTACTTCCGGTGAATCCAAATGTACGAATATGGTCATTGGTACCGTCGAGTGTGATCGCGTTACCAAATTTACCGGCAGAGTAAACAGGACCATTTCGCAACGAACCAATATTGGAACTTGCGGAGGAGTCTTGTGCATCCCCACTGGTGGCATCCAACTTGTACCATGCCTGTAAACTACTTTGATTGGTTACGGCAAGCTCAGCAATCGAGCTGTCGCTTACGGTGTAAAGTACAGCAAGGCCAGATCCCACACTTGCGTTCAAGTCAACGGTCTGGCCAACGCCTACACCACTGAAGTTTTGTCCCCAGTTGATAGACTGTTCAGTCAAGCTACTCTTGATTAATTGGCCATCCACATAGGCAAGGGAATATTTTTTGGAGGCGGCATCGCTTGGACGGATGTAATAAGTGCCCGCCGCATTGCTTTGGGTTGCATCCGTAGTTACAATCGGTCCGCGGGTTAAGCTGACTGTTTTGTGGGAGTGGTTACTTGGCAAGGATGCAGCTAGGCCCCACTTGTGGGCGAGGTAGCCCTCGATTGCCTGGCGGTTCACGCTCGA
>JAQXBH010000087.1 GCA_029252505.1 Opitutales bacterium
TTTCGGTCGCTCCACACATGCGTAGGATAAAAGTTGTGGGACTGACGCTGGCAGTTCAGTCCGTAAAAGCGGTCGAAACCCTGATTCATGGGATCACCTTCGGTACCGGGAGCCCCCAACCCCCACTTGCCAAACATGCCCGAAACATACCCCGACTGCTTAAGGACTTCGGGTATTGTCTTCGCGTTCAGGGGCAAAGGGTGCTGGCCTTCAGGTCGGATTTCTTTGTTCCCGCGAACAAAACCATGACCAGTGTGATAGCCCGTCATCAAACTGGCTCGTGAAGGAGCACACACTGTACTGGAAGCATAAAAATCAGTTAGTTTCATTCCCTCTTTTGCCATGCGATCAACTTGGGGGGTTGTAAACTTTTTCTGCCCAAAGCATGAGAAGTCTCCATAACCAGCATCATCTACCATGATGTAAATAAAGTTTGGTTTCTTTCCATAAGAATAAGATATAAGGAAAAGAGAGAGAAGTATTGTAGATAGAATGGATTTCATAAGGTTGTATTTAGAATAAGCAAAGATCATTTATGAGGGGAGATTCAAAAAGGTCACTATCAAAGAGACTGCTACTTAGAGTTTGTGGTATAAACCGCTTACGGTGTTGACCTTGTTATGTTGGTATTTTCAAATTATCCGATGGTTGTACTCGATTTTGTCATTAGTAGTTTTTTAAAATTTCGACCTCCTTGCCCAAAGACCAAAAGTCTCTTGAACATCTCAAACCACATGGGCTATCTAGATCATGGTTGCTTTAATGGCGAAATCCAAACTTCTCACGATCTTCAACCGATTCTGACTTTGCCCTTAATTTTATGCATTATTAATCAAAATATTCGTTCCTCAATTCTCTAGCTTATGAAACTTCAGATCGTACTTTCTTCTCTCATGTTTATCTCTGTCTTTTGTTTTCCTTTGGTCACAAAAGCAAAAAACATCGTTGTTATTCTCAGTGATGATCATCGGTATGATTTCATGAGCTTCATGGAGGAATCTCCGGAGTTTTTGGAAACTCCCAACTTGGACCGTCTTGCCAAAGAGGGAGCTCATCTGACCAATGCCTTTGTTACCACATCTCTCTGCTCTCCCAGTCGGGCATCCATACTCACTGGACAATATATGCGTCATCATCGAGTGGTGGATAATCAACGCCCCGTGCCGCCAGGCACCATGTTTTTCCCTGAGTATTTACAGGAGGCCGGTTACCAGACTGGGTATGTTGGAAAATGGCATATGGGACATGAAGACGACAACCCCCGAAAAGGGTTTGATCACTGGGTGAGTTTTGCCGGGCAGGGAACTTATTTTGATCCCACGTTCAACATCAATGGTAAACGAAAATCATTTAAGGGATACAATGCGGATCTGCTTACAGATCAGGCACTCAGTTGGCTCAAAAAAGTGGGAACAGCCTCCAAAAAGAAAAAGCCTTTCTTCCTTCAGGTTGGGTACAAGGCAGTCCACTATCCTTTCCAGCCCCCTCCCCGCCATGCGGAACGCTACTCAGGTAAAAAAATCGACTACCCGGAAACCATGGCCAATACCGAAGAGAATTATCTCTCTCAGTCCCATTGGATTCGTGAACGCAGGTATGGAATTCACGGAATCGATCATATGGAAACCGGTGCCCTCGACAAAGATCCAGTTCCTGACTTCGATGAACTTTATCACAACTTTTGCGAAACCGTTCACGCACTCGATGAAAATATCGGCCGTATCCTTGTTCAACTGGATGAACTGGGGATAGCAGATGATACCCTGATCATTTACCTGGGAGACAATGGCTTTGCCCTGGGAGAACATGGATTCTACGACAAACGCGATGCCTTCGAAGAATCGATCCGCATTCCCATGCTTGCCCGTCATCCAAAATTGATTGAACCGGGAACCAAAGTTGAAAAAATGACCCTCAATGTGGATATTGCACCCACCATTCTGGAATACGCAGGAGTTGCATTGCCAGCCAACCCCAAGATGGACGGAGACTCGTTTCTTTCATTACTTCAGGGAAAAAAGCCAAAGCATAAATGGCGTGACCATTTCGTTTATGAATACCATTGGGAATGGAATTTCCCGGCTACTCCCACTACTTTTGCCATCCGTACGGACAAGGAGAAATATATCTTTTATCACGGCGTATGGGACCGCAACGGTTTTTATGATTTAAATTCTGATCCGCACGAACGGCATAATCTAATCCGTGTACCTGCGTATCAGGAACGCATTTTTGAACTTCGTGAAAAACTGTTTGATGAACTCGATTCCTCGGGAGGTCTCTCGATCCCGATCCGTAGGCCCAGGAACGAACAGTTCTACGACCGGAAACTTCGATACTGAAGCCCTAAGTTGATCACTTCATTTTAAAAAACTGGATTTTTATGATCTTCGAGGAAATAGATTTTCAAAAAACTCCCATTGGAGAACTCGTTTTGCGCCGGCGAAGAATTCCCGGGTTAGGGGAATTGGATGTCTACGAAGTAAAACTTGGCGAGGACTTTCTGATGTCCAGCCTCTTTCATGAAGCTGAGCGACAACTGTCCAAGCTCGGCCTCGGACAATTAGCGGGGGATGACCTCGATGTCGTAGTGGGTGGACTCGGATTGGGGTATACTGCAGCAGCGGTACTCGAGGACCCGCGTGTTCACTCGCTCATCGTAATCGAATACCTCGCTCCCGTTATCGGGTGGCATCAAAACGGATTAGTCCCCTTGGGAGAAACTTTGACCGGTGATGATCGGTGCACTTTGGTTCATGGCGACTTTTTTGCCCTCTCCCGGGACATTGAAAAAAGTTTTGATCCGATAAATCCGGAAAAAAAACACGATGCCATACTGCTGGATATTGATCATACCCCGACTAATGTGTTGCACCAGACCAATTCACGTTTCTACACCGAAGAAGGGTTAAATGAACTCGCAAAACACCTGAAACCGGGAGGAATTTTCGCCCTCTGGGCCGATGGTGAACCGGAATCGTTCTTCACCGACCGGCTCGGTAAAATTTGGGGATGGGCCGATGCACATACGATCGAATTTGACAATCCCATCACTGAAGACATTTCAAAAGGCGCCGTTTACCTCGCCAAAAAACCTGAGTAAGCCAAGATCACCTTCCGGCGGACCGAAGGAGAAACGCACTGATTTGCCCTCGAAGAACAAATATAGTTCAACACCTCAGCTTTGACTTATTGTAGATGAGCGGTCCGAAGGACTGAATCGAATCAGCAACAAAGACGATGTAATCACCCGATATTTCCATGTATGGACGGGTGAGTTATGGCGGACTCAAAAGGTGACCATCGATGCAATTCTTAAACCTACCAAAAAAAATGGATAGGGTTTCGCTCCCGAAGTGGAACTGTGCAAAAGTTTACCAGTTCGGATGAAGGGACCCATTGGATCCCGGGTGAAATTATCTTGAAGAGTGAGGGGCGAACAAAAAGTAAATGCACTTTTACCAATACTCACCCGGATGCTGTTTTGGCAATCATCGAACAGGTGGATGCAAAGCGGATTCCCGTAAAGCAACGGTTGTGGATCTGGGGCCAATCCGGATTTTTAAAGTAAGAGGATTACGCCCTACTTATTCTGGGGAAGTTCCAAAATTGTGATATTCTTGAACTTGACCGTTGCTCCATGACCACAGAAACAGATGTGACCACTACGACGCTTCGCTCCTTTGTGTTTAGGCTTAGCCTTGTTAATTTCGTCCAGGTTTGCGTTCAGAATTTCCGTACCGTTCAGTTCCACCTTAATGAGTGGTCCGTCGACGGTAACCTTCTGAAGGTTCCATTCTCCAATTGGTTTCAAATGTCCGCGCTTGGCAGCATGTAAGGTGTAAAGCGATCCATGGTATTGATAGTCTTTGAGTTTGGCATATCGCTTGTGCGAGTTGTCCAGGATCTGCAATTCCATACCCGTGTAGGCGGGGTCTCCGCTACCCGGATAATGAATACCCAATCCATTGTTTGCACCAGAGGGTAAGAGAAATTCGAATTCAAACACATAATTCGAATACTGCTTCTCCGTGACTAGATTTCCTCCCTTGCAAACAATCATAGCATCTTCCACAAAATAGTTGGCTTTTCGCCAGCCCGTCAGATCCTTACCGTTGAATAAAGAGACTGGCTTTGACCCAAAGGCAGAAAATGAAATCATCAGAAAAGCAAAAAAAAGAAGTATAGTTCTCATGCCCAAAGGATTTAAAAATCTGAAATACTACGCAAGGATATCCGTAACCACATGGCCATGAACATCAGTGAGGCGCCGGTCGATCGAATTGTGTCGGACAGTCAATCGCTCGTGATCAAAGCCCAACTGATGAAGCATCGTGGCATAGGTATCGTACACGGTGGTTGGATTCTTTCGATCCAGCGGCTTGTATCCCCACTGATCACTCTCCCCGTGAGTCACGCCCCCTTGAAAGCCTCCTCCTGCAAACCAATTGGTAAACACGAAGGGATTGTGATCCCTCCCCTTGCTTCCCTGACTACTGGGCATGCGTCCAAATTCAGTAGTCCAATGGATGATGGTATCCTCAAGCAAACCGCGTTGCTTTAAATCCTTAATCAGGCCAGCCGTCCCGCGGGCCATACCGAGGGAAAGAGATGGGTGATCCCGGGTCATGTCCTCATGACTGTCCCAGTTACGACGGGGAAATCCATTATCATTCCCGCTCCATACCTGAACAAAACGAACGCCCCGTTCGATCAGCCTTCTGGCAATCAGGCATTTCCTGCCAAAATATTCGGTTTCCTCCTCCGGATTAATCTCCTTGGGGTATTCCTTTTTTGGATTTTCCAACCCGTACATTTTCAGGATATGGTTGGGTTCATTGGAAAGATCGAGGGCATCCGTGGCCGATAATTGTAATCGGGCTGCCAATTCATAACTTCGGATCCGGGAATCCAATCGTGGATCAAGAGGACGCTTTTGCTGGTGCATCCGATTCAGCTGATTAATGAGGTTTATTCCTTCACCATGACTCTCCTTCGTCACAAAATCGGCCTGAGGATGCAGGTCCTCGATCGGATTCGAACGCTGTGGAAAAATGGTGGTTCCCTGCGTGTGCGTCGGTAGGAAAGCACTCCCCCAGTTCTTGGGGCCATTGGAAGCAAATCCACGGTGATCGGGTAATACAACAAAAGCGGGTAGATCCTCATTCTCCGATCCCAATGCATAGCTCACCCAGGAACCCGCACCGGGGAACCCGGGCAATTGGAAACCTGTGGACTGTAAGTAAGTGGCCTGACTATGCACCCCCGTCTTCCCCACCATGTTATGAACGAATGAAATATCATCGACCACTTCCCCGAGCGGTTCGACGATTTCGCTTAATAGCTTACCGCAGCCCCCTTGCCTTTTAAATTCGAAAGGAGATTTCATCCATGGGCCCAATCCGTTCTGAAAGGCTTCGACATGCTCCCCAAAATCTGATTTCTCTCCATGCCTTTTGATCAATTCCGGTTTATGATCAAACATGTCGATGTGACTAGCCGCACCAGCCATGAATAATTGGATCACCCGTTTTGCCTTCGGTGGATGATGAATACCTGTAGGCAAACCAACTCCAGCCTGTAAAGGTTCCCTAGATAGCATCGACGCAAGAGCCAGCCCGCCCATCGTGGATTGAGAGACAAAAGAACGGCGTGAAATCGGAGATAAGTTCATCATCAATCAATAAAAGAGAATTCGCTCAGACTGAAAAGGGATCGGCAGAGATTGGCAATACCATGCTTCTCCTCATACTGCACAAGCAACTGATATTCTTCGGGATTTGGCAGACGACCGGCAACCAGTTCGAAGCCGGCTTTAATCTGATGAGTGCTCCCTTTACCTTCTTTGGCCAGTCGATCTGCAAAATGCTGAGACATCGCAAGTGTGAACTTATTGTTAAGCAAACTGAGTGCCTGCAACGCGGTCAGGGTTTCATTTCGCCTCGGGGTGCTTTGGGAAGAATCCGCACAATCCAAAGTGGTCATAAAGGGATTGGGCTGGGAACGAACCACGAAACGATAGACCGAGCGACGATGACTTTTCTGATCTTCCGGATCGAATTTGTGATAGTAATAATGAGGTGAATGAGCAGTCTGCTCTAAATTAAAAAGGTAAAAACCAGGCCCTCCCATTTCCAGATTCAGTTTACCACTCACCAATAAAACCGCATCTCTCATTTCCTCCGCCGAAAGTTTTCTGCGGTTCATTCGCCAGAGCCACTGGTTACTCGAATCAATTTTCGATTTTCCCCCGTCCTCCAACGAGGATTGCCGATAGGTTTCACTCATCACTAAAAGCTTATGGAGTTTTTTGAAGGAACCTCCAGAATCACGGAAGTAAACCGCCAGCCAGTCCAAAAGGTCGGGATGAGTCGGTGATTGCCCGAGCGGACCAAAATCATTGGGCGTCCCCACAATTGGTTGACCGAAATGCCATTGCCAGACCCGGTTTACAATCGCCCGCCAAGTCAGCGGGTGATCTTCACGGACAATCCATTCCGCCAAAGCCGCACGTCTCTGAGCTTCATCATGTACCTCCGGCAGATCAAACTCCCATTTTTCTTTGGCTAAAAGTGGAATCGTACCAGGACGGACAGGATCCCCTGGTTGGTTAACTTCTCCCCGATGCAGAACATGAATCATCCGTGATTTCCCCTCCGTAGGCTTAAACTGGCCCCTCGGCTTAAAATGCGTGGTCGCGGCGTAGACCATTTTTCCTTCCGGTAAGGCCTTGAGGCTTTTTCCGACTTCCTTCCGTTCCTTTTTTTTACTAGCCAGTTCTTTCCTCTCCTCATCTGTTTGCAAGGATGAGAGGAATATTTCGCGTTCCTTTTGAAGAGCATGAAGTTGTTTGGAATTCTCGGGATTTTTGCTTTTGGACCATTTCCCGTCCGTCAGGTTCGATTTTCGCCAACGAATCGGTGCTTCAATACTATCCTTAGCGGTGACCTTTTTTCTCTTCGCCAGATTAACAAAATTTTCATCAAGGACCCTAAGTTCAGCTAATGCCAAAATATAATCGTTCTTCCTCGCCGCCAGTTTGGTTGCTTCAATTCTCAAATAACGGGCATGGGAATTCACGATAAAGGAAACAGGCTCAAGGCGAGGATTTGCAAAGTCTTTCTTCGAGCGGTCCACCAATATTTGATTCTTGGAAAAGTCTTCTTTATTCGAGGCAATAATTTTAAATCGCTTGGGAAATCCGAAACCCGCACCGATCCCGGCAAAATCATCGTAACATCCATGTAACACAACCGAATTGATCTTCTGCCTCTTTCCCAGATCCACCTGTACCCATTTTTTTGAATCAGCAGATTTGGCAACCTGACTATGATAGCCATGTTCTGCCACCCTCTCTACCCTTCTTGCATTCTTCTCAAGTGCAGATATCGCTTCATCCATTTTCTTAAGCTTATCTCCACCTTTCTTCTTGATCTCTTTATCGGCAAGAGCGATTTCCCGGGACAGTACGCTCTGCCGGATCAACAATTCCTCTTTCTTACGAGCTACCTTGGGATCAAGCCCGTATACCCGGTCTGCTTTATCAACCGCAGCAAAGACCGATTGCAAACTATAATAATGATCCTGCCCGATTGGGTCCCCCTTATGCTCATGACAACGGGCACACTGGATGGTGGTGGCACAAAAACTATTGAAGACATTGGATACCATATCATCCCTATCTAGGTTACGTGCCACTTTACCATCAGTCCTGGATTCAGGTACTTCCACATGCCCGATAAAATCCCATGGCCCAGCTGCCAAAAAACCAAGACCTAAAAACCCATCTTCCGAGTCAGGATAAATAAAATCACCCGCGATCTGCTCCTTCACAAATTGGGCGTAGGTTTTATCCTGATTGAAGGAACGAATCACATAATCCCGATAGGGCCAGGCATGGGGTCGTAATTTATCCTTATCGTATCCGCAGGTGTCCGCATACTTGGCCACATCCAACCAGTGCCGGGCAAATCGTTCACCATACCTTGGAGACGACAGCAAGCGGTCGACTAATTCTTCGTAGGCATGATCAGGGTCAGAAGCATACTCCTTTTCGAATGACACAATCTCTTCGGGGCTTGGAGGCAACCCAGTCAGATCAAAATTGAGTCTACGAATCAATACCCGGGGAGATGCAGTTTCACTTGGATCCAGATTCTTTGTTTTCAATTTATGAAGAACAAAAGAATCTACTTCGTTTCTTCCCCATTCATCCGTCACGGGAAGAGTTGATTCGGTTAGGGGCTTACGCGACCACCACTGCTTTTCCTGAGAATTTAAAAGTGATGAGCCAACCACGAAGGCGACCAACAAAAAAAATTCAATTAATCTCACAATAAAACTGTTAGGTGCAAAACTGATGGGTTCAAGCACACAAATCAAAATTCTTAGTTTTTAATTTCCGAGTTTCCACTCGCAGGTAAGCAAAGTTTACTTTATTAAATTGTCCACTATGCAAGATCTAAAGACCATCGTCGAACTCTCTCACGAATTTGGAACGCCAGAATATGTTAAAGGTGGAGGGGGCAACACTTCTTACAAGGATGACTCCACTCTTTGGGTCAAACCATCCGGCACCACTCTGGCCGGCTTGCAGGAGGATACTTTCGTCACCCTTAACCGGGCCAAGGTGAACGGGCTTTACGATGTAGAAACCCCAAAGGAATCTCATGCCCGTGAGGAACTGGTTAAAAACTTTATGGGTGAAGCCGTACTCAACGATGCCGGCCGCCCATCTGTGGAAGCTCCATTGCATAACATTCTTGAAACCAAGTTTGTGGTTCACACACATGCGCTTCTCGTAAATGGAATGACCTGTGCCAAGGATGGCGAGTCAGTAAGCAAACGACTCTTTCCCGATGCACTTTGGGTTGAGTACATCGACGCCGGGTACACTCTATGTATGGTATTGAAAGACAGGATCGATCAGTACAAAGAAGAGTATGGCAGAATCCCCAAGATTATAATGCTCAAGAATCACGGTATTTTCGTATCCGGAGATACCGCAGAGGAAATCCGATCCCTCTATGCCAGTGTGATGAATCCACTGAGAGAAGAATACGAAAAACTGGGTATTAACGAAGATCTTGGAATATCAGAGGGTAACAGAGATCTCGAAGCCGAGTCTAGGATACAGGAAGTTTTTGGTGAGGATGCGGCTTTCGTTCAATCCTCAGGTTTTTTCGAATGCGTTCCCGGACCAATCACGCCGGACCATCTCGTATACGCTCGGGCATTTCCTTTTTCAGATGAATTGACAATAGAAAATGCCGATACCTATCGCAGTAAGCACGGATTCGCACCTAAAGTTCTCATTCACAAGGATCGTGTTTACGGACTAGGAAAGACAGAAAAAAATGCCGGGCTTGCCCTGCTCTTTGCTCAGGATGGTGCTCAGGTACTTAAATTATCCCAAGCCTTTGGGAGTGTTGAATACATGACTGACCAAGCACGTGAATTTATCGAAAATTGGGAAGTTGAATCTTACCGCGAGAAAGTAGCCAGCTAAAGTTTGATTAGGCCGCTCTAAAAAAGTTTTCAATCTCTGTAATTGTGAACTTGGCTGGATAAAAAAATGAGGTCATCTTGGGTTATGATCCTAAGAAATTGTGTCCCTTTATTTATTGTCTTCTTTCTAGCGTGTGTTTCGCTTAACAGCCTAGTCGCGGCAAAGCGCCCCAATATTCTCTTTCTTTTTGCCGACGATCAACGGGCAGATACGATTGCCGCCCACGGCAATCCTCATATTCAGACTCCACATTTAGACCGACTGGCCAAGGAAGGATTCAGTTTTCGTAAAAACTATTGTGCCGGTTCATTCAGTGGTGCGGTTTGTGTGGCCAGTCGGGCCATGCTGATGACCGGACAGCACTGGATGAACCTCCCCCGTGAAAAACCTCAGGCAAATTGGGGGTCCAATCAAACGCTCCCTGCCCTGCTTAAAAAAAGCGGAAACTACCAGCCTTTCATCATTGGCAAATGGCACAATGGAAAGAAAACCTTGGATCAGTCTTTTTCCAATGGACGATCCGTTTATATGGGAGGTATGGCCGATCACACTGATTTTCAGGTCCAGGACCTGAAGGATGGAAAATTGAGCAATAAGAGAGCGGCAGGAGAATTCTCAAGCACTGTTTTTGCGAACGATGCGATCTCTTTCATCCAAAAAACAGAGGAAGAAAGTCCGTTCTTTCTTTATGTCTCTTTCATGGCACCACACGATCCTCGCAATCCGCCAGAGAAATACCGGAAAATTTATTACAAGAATCGCCCTCCCCTGCCCAAAAACTTTCTTCCTCAACATCCTTTTCAGAATGCTCCGCAGGCAACCTCCGGGCGGGACGAAGGCTTGGCTCCTTGGCCACGCACCAAGGAAATGATCAGCGATCAGCTCTGTGAGTATTACGGATTAGTCACCCATCTTGATGAACAGGTTGGCAGAATTTTATCGGCCCTGCAAAAAAGCGGGCATGCAGACAATACCATCATTGTCTACACCGCGGATCATGGCCTCGCGATGGGGAGCCATGGCCTGCTCGGTAAACAAAATGTATACGAACAAAGTATGCAATGCCCCCTGATCCTAAGTGGACCGGGGATACCAAAGGGGAAATCGAGTGAGGCTTTTACTTATGTGCATGACCTCTATGCCACGCTCTGCAATTTGGCTAAGGTTAAACCTGAAAATAATATCGACTCCAAAGACCTAACCGAGATCATCCGAGGAAATGCCAAAGAGGTCAGAAAATCTCTCTTCTTGCCCTTTCAGGACAACCAGAGGAGCGTTAATGACGGAAAGTGGAAACTCCATATCTATCCGCAAATCAATCATCGTCTCCTCTTCGATCTATCCAATGACCCTCATGAGATAAAGGATCTCGCCCAGAATCAGAACTTCTCCAAACAACAAAAAAGAATGGAGCAACTAATGATTGCATGGAGAACAAATCTCAAAGATCCCTACCCCTTAAAGTCGGAAAAACGATTGCCCTTCAAACCAAGATACAATAACGACGCGAGAACACTGGACCGTTGGCAACCGAAGTGGATTCGCGAGAAGTATTTTGACGGTCGGAACGATCCAGATCACGGTAAAAAATAAGCGGGGAAACCTGCCGTATTGCTTGCGTTTTACAGAACCTGTTCCTAGGAAATAGAAACAGCCTCCGAAATTCATATTTTTAAGCCCGGTCATTCATGAAAAATCACCTTTCCATCGTTTCCCTCTTCAAACCCCTCCTTATTGCCGTCGGTTTGATAAGCTCATCTCTTCCCGCGATCTCAGTTGAATTCGAAGGTGGACGCACACCACTACCAAAAAACAACCTCCCGGCTCTCGGATCCGGCCTCGCCATGAGCAAGGGGTATTACCGTGGTTCTCCGATGGGAGAACTTTCCGGATGGACCCTTTCTCTCTGGTTCGAGGCAAGCTCTGATAAAAAAGGAGATTTATTGGGGATCGTTCGGAATGAAAATAACGGGGAGGCTTATCGTTTAACTTATGAGAATGGTTCCCTTTCTTTTGGTGATCCGAAACAGAAAAAAAGACCCTGGAAATTAGTTGTGAACGGGGTCAAGAAAGAGCAGTGGAATCATGTGGTCATTTCCTACGGTCAGGCAACCGGTCCAACCCTTTATTTAAATGCCGAAAAAAAAGCGCAAGGGGGTCGTGGACAGATGGGCTATGCCACCCAATTTGATCATTACCACTTTGGTGCTGCCGTTCTAAGCAAAGGAAAATACGGGGATTACTTCGATGGGAAGATTGATGATTTCGAGCTCCATAGCCGTCCATTTGACGGGGATGAAATCAGTAAACTGAACCGGGGGGGAGCTTTCCCGGGATCTTTGATTGCATGGAACGATTTCGAAAATGTAAACCATCGTGAATTGGCCTACTTTAATTCGGCAAAGCCGAATGATGACTACCTCGAAGCGGGACGTAAATTATACCTCCAAAACTGCACATCCTGCCACAGTAAGGATGGAACCACACCTCCCATTAATCCACTCGCCCGTTCGTTCACAAAAAACAAAATGGAAAATGGCGGTGATCCATACAGCATGTTCAAAACGCTGACTTACGGCTTCCGTAACATGATGCCTTCGGTTCAGTTAAACCCAGCAGACCGATACAAAGTGATTCATTATCTTCGGGAAAAAATTATCCGTGAGAAGGCTCCTGAATTATATGTGAAATTTGATCAGTCCAACACTTACACTATGCCCAAAAGTCCGGAGAGCACCGGAAATGAAGCGGAAAGAATTGAGCAACTCGCCCGCTTGGGGTATTTGCGGGATTATGGGAGGGCACTCATTTCCCCAGTGGTTGGAAATGTCAAAAGCAATAACGCACTCACCCTGGACCTGGGCAACAAAACCACCATTTCTTACGAACTAGGAACGATGAGAACGATTGGGGCATGGACTGGTGGATTCCTCGATTTCAGTGGAACCCTGCATCACCGGCTAAGGGCCGGAGGCTTGCCCAGTGCCCGATTTGAATCAATCGTGCGGTCCGATGGTTGGCAGTGGGCATGGGACGGGAAAGCGGAGAACCCAATTCCTGACCTTTTCCCAAAAACTGTATGGCCGGATGAACAATTGCGCTATAACGGACATTATTCGTTCGGAGACGAAACGGTTATCTCCTACTCCGTGCAGGGACGTAAGGTTTTGGAAAGTCCCAAACTCGAGGAAATCGGAGGAATCCCGGTTATTCATCACCGATTGACAATCAATGCCGGCAGGAATCCCTTGGAATTAATTGTTCTCGATGACATTCCAAAGATCGAGGGCAGTGTTGCCACTATTGGTCACTCGATTGCCTGGCTTCAGGCAAAAGATGACGGAGTCCAATTCCGAGCCAGTGAAAACGGAAAACTCGTGCTGCGAATTCCCGCAAGTAGCAAACCCATTCATTTGAATGTGGCTCTGGCTCATGACGAAAGTGATTCAATACATGACAAAGCTCCCACCGATCAGGTTGTTAATCTTTTAAACAAAACTAAAGGGGGGCCCCGAAGATGGCATGCCACTCATACTCTTAAAGGAAGATTAGCCACATCGACTTTTCAGGGGTACACCATGGACAGCATTACCGTGCCTCTGAAGAACTCTTATAATTCATGGATGCGCACCTCTTCCCTCGCCTTCTTCCCGGATGGACGCCTTGCCGTGGGAACTCTGCCGGGAGATGTATGGATAGTCAGTGGGATCAATGATGAGTTGGACAAAATCACCTGGCAGAGATTTGCCGCCGGTCTTTA
>JAQXBH010000130.1 GCA_029252505.1 Opitutales bacterium
AAGCAGTTGGACGATTTATCTCAATTAGAAGACGCGGGATTGCTTTATTTTGAAGTGGTTTTCTCAATCCTATTTCTTTTCATTGTGATACTTCGTTATCTTTACATGAAGAAATACGAAACTTTCCTTGGGGCAAGTAAAGCAGTACCGATGGCACACCAGTATTTAGGGAAGGCCGTTCACATAAGTATGTACCTCTGTCTTGCCCTGTTACCTCTGTCGGGCTTATTGATTGCAGGTTTGTATTCCCTTGGTCTTAAAGACGGAATCCTCCAGGGAATTGCAGTCGGAATACATGAATTTTCTGCATCCCTGAGTTATCTTCTAATCATAATTCATGTGGTTGGAGCAGTTTATTCCCGAATGAAGGGTGAAGGCATTTGGACATCGATGGTCCCAGTTTGGAAGGAAGATAATCCTTCGCCACATCCGAAAGTTAAAAAATTAATTACTTGGGAAAATGAATTATTCCGCAAGCTGGAAGATTACATTTCCTCGAAGAAAAATTAAAAGATCGAATAGGTTTTAGATAAAGTTTGTAAGGGTAAACCTTTGCGGACCGGAATTGATTCTTGAAAAGCTTATTTGATAAGTAACGCCTTAAATTCTTCAACCTGATCATTCCAAATTGTTTCAAGTTGCAGCTTTAATTCGGGCTTTTGTTCGACGAGATTTTTGGATTCAGCCCGATCTGTTTTTAGGTCGTATAATTCCCATGTTTGATTTTTGGCAGAGACCAACTTGAAATCTCCCTGCCGAACGGCCCGGTGTCCCTCATGTAACCACCATAGATGATCTCTGCTAAGGTGGGTGCCGGAAGAAAAGGCAGGCAGAAGGCTTTTGCCGGGAGCGGTTGGAATTTTTTGATTTTTCCAACTCGGTGGTTTTTGAACACCTGCCATTTCCAGGATGGTGGGAACGATATCAATGACATGGCTGGGAGTATTTCTGAGCTTTCCCTTTGCTTGTATTCCTTTTGGCCAATGGGCAATTAACGGGGTGCTGATTCCCCCTTCATGCACCCAAGTCTTGTGCCGACGGAAGGGGGTATTCCCTGCACTGGAAAATCCGGGTCCCAAGCAGAGGTATGATTTTGCACTCCCCAAGGGTGCCTTTGGATCATGTCCGCCGCTTCGAATCATGATCTCTGCACTGGCTCCATTGTCGGATGCAAAAAGGATGAGTGTGTTTTCAAAGGCTTTCATTTCTTTGAGTTGTTTGATAACCCGACCGATTTCCTGATCCACAATGTCAATCATTGCGGCATGAATGGCCATCTTGGTGGCCTGAAATTTCTTTTGTTCTTGGGTTAATTGATTCCATGGGATGGGTCTATCGATTTCTCCCGGGCCCAGTTTTTTGATAGCATCCGGGAAAGCATAGGGAGGACCCACATCGAGTTCTAATTTTGAAAGGGTGGTATTGATCAAGCCGATTTTTTTCTGCCTGGCGAATCTTTGCTCTCTGATTTTGTCCCAACCGGCAAGGTAGCGTTTCTGATATTTTTGAATCACATCTTGCGGGGCATGGAGGGGAAAGTGAGGAGCGATGAAAGCTAAATAATGAAAGAATGGTTTATCTCCATGATCCTCTGCATGCTCTCTAAGGCATTTGACCGCATGATTGGCGGTGGCGGTGGTGGAATAATAATTTTCTGGTTCCTGGTTTGGCTTAAAGGGAATGTCATTTACTAAATTTCCTTTCGATGAAAAGAAATTCCCCTGGTTATTTACCCGCCAGGATTCTTCAAAACCATTTTCCAAAACCTTGCCGTCAATATGCCATTTGCCACTATGATAGTTCTGATAACCATCCTTCTTTAAATACTCGGTCACCAAAGGTGCCCATCCGGGACGCACGCCTCTGCCACCACCGCCCTTAACTCCAGGGAGGGAATCACGCTTGACCTGCTGAGCATAGTAACCGGTCAGGATGGATGCACGAGTGGGCCAGCAACGGCCGGTGTTGTAGAATTGCGTGAAACGCAATCCGTTGGACGCAAGACCGTCCAGGTTGGGTGTTTCAATCTCTCCCCCGTAGCAACCCAAGTCGGAATACCCCATGTCATCCATTAAAATTAGTAAAAAGTTTGGTTTGTCCTGTGCTTTTGCTGCAACATGAAAAAGGACGAGGCTTATCAATAAGGTGGAAATCTTTTTCATAATTTTTGAGGAGTGGGCAGAATTTTTTGGTGACTGGAATGAATTATTGAGGAAGACAGGTAAAGGTTACCCCTCCCTGATGTCTTTTGCCGGTCATGATTTTTTTGGCCAAGTTGATCACTTGATCTTGATGATGAACTACGAGAAGGTCTTCAATTATAATATTTTTGTTGGAGCTGGCTAACAGCTTGATCTCATTCATGAGCAAAGGAATTTTATAAACCAATCGAACCTGTTGCCCTGCTTTAATCTGCTCGAGCCTGATTGATTTGTCGCTGAGTTTTATCCCTCTGTGCGAAAAGTCTATCAGTAAAGTATCTGGTTTTCCGTTCACCTTGAAACTCACTTCGATTACCGAACCCGGTCGGGTCTGGGGTATGGTGGCAAATTCCTGTGGTTGAGGGTTCAGGTTTGTTGTCTTCTGCTCATTCAAAACCTCAATATTTACGTGGGCATGAAAGGGAACGGCATAGACAGTCCCTTCAAAGGAACCATCTTTTCTTAGACTTTTGAGGAGGCCAGTATGGCTTGCTCCCGTACCCAGGCTGGCAATATCAAAGGATTGCTCTTTTCCACGCCAGGGGCGGATTTCACGGATTCCCCCGGCCAGTCCCTTCCGGGGAATATCATGTTTGGATATCATTTCCCGTAGAGCGGATTCCTGTGCCAGATTGTATCCTTTGTCGAGATGCGATGGCCACCACATCACATGCAGGGCGGATACCCCATGATTGCGAAGGTAGAGTAATTGATCCAATGACTTTTGATGACTTGCATTAAGCGAGGCGTATTCTCCAACTAGCATATTATCAAAGCCGGAACTGTATGCACCCTGGCCAATGTTATGCTCACGATCGTAGTAGGTTCCGTACCGAGAGAACCCCAAACCGGCACCGGTGGTGAGAAGCCAGTCAATGGGAGAAATTCTTTTGTCTCCTTCGGAAATACCCACGATCGATTTGAATACATAGCTGTCCGGGATTTGATGACTTTTGATCATTTCAGGAGGGAATCCGGCAAGTAAGCATTCCCGGTAACTCGTTCCCACTCTTCTGGAAACTAGGACCCGGTTGTATTCGACCCACTCTCGAAAGAAAAGATTTTCGAAGTCATATTGATCCCACTCCCCGCGGAATAGATTACGGGGGGCATCAAAAAAGTCGGCGGTAAAGTTTGTACCCATGATCTGATTGATCGATCCGATGTTTCCGTAAAGGGAGGAGAGATAATGATAGAATCCTTCGAGACTGCCGCTGTTATAATCGCCAATGGAATCGCTTCCGGAAACGATTTCATTTTCATGATTGGGTTCAACCGCGATGGTCATTTCTGGATTTTTTCGATACTCTGGAACCAATTTTCGATAGAAAGCTCGCTGGGCGTAGGTGTAGAGTTTATTTAGGGCCTCGTTTTCGAAGTGCTGGCTCCCGTAATCAAACAAAGTCTTACCAAAATAGCCACCACCCCTGGTGTCATTTTTGCGGTCTAAAAGCAGGTATGTGGGGAGAGCGGTTTGGGAATCTATCTTTGAAGATATTGATTTCATAGCACCGATTCTCCACCGATGACTGAACCCGGCTGACCAGACAGTGGGTTTACCTTGGTTATAGTCTATGACTGATTTTTTCCACGATGCCTTGAAGATTTTTTGCCAATCGATATTCGAAGTCCATTCAGGGTAGGATCGGGATTCAATCTCACCTGACTTTACGAGAGGCGACCAATACTGAGCACTGCCCAAGTAATTATACAGTCCATTTCTCACATATTTACCATCGGGAAACTCTCCCCAGGTTGCAGGATCTCCGTTGTGTTCTTCCTGCGGGTCGAACCAAAATTTGTTCTCCATCCGACCGGCATCCAAGGGTTCCGGTTTTTTTCCCTTTTTAATCCGCATTAAAGTGGAGGTGGTTTTCTCTGTCTTGCCCCCATTCAAATCTCGATCCGGATAAACCGAATCAAAAAGAGACCATGCATGGAGTTCATTTCCTGGGCTAGCAACTTCCTGAGTTGGCAAGAG
>JAQXBH010000096.1 GCA_029252505.1 Opitutales bacterium
TTTTTTGTCCATAGCCATGCACTCGCAGATTGCTGGAAGAGCCAAATATCAGATGGTGTGGTGGAAGATAGATAAACCCAACCGAGTTTTAAGTGATACATCCAAAATTTGCTATTGTCGGTGCGCGTGGGAATATAAAAGTAACCGAGCCAATTAGACTGCTTCCAGTCCGGGGCATTTTCCACGTCGGTCACACCTTCTATTGCGTCGGAGGCAACTAGGTTTGCCTGTTCCAGTTGTTCTTTGAGGGTTTCGGCAGTCCAAAAGGGAACCACTCCCCCAAAGGTCGGGTCCTTGACTGTTGAGGATTCAAATTTGTTGCCTACTGCTGAAGGCATGGAATCGGACAGGTCAACTTTTCCAAGAAAGAAATTCTTTAGATGTAATACATCGTTTTGAGTATCAGAATTATTTAGATCGATTCGATAATCGAGCGAGATCATTACATCGTCCAAATCATTTCGGAATCTTTCCTCCTTGGTCAGGTCAGAACTGTCCAAATTAAAAAACCTCTTTTCTGCGATCCTGTATCTTAGGTATTCGGATGCACTTTTATAAAAAGTGATTGCTTCTTTAATATTTACCTTTGATTCAGTAAGAAAATTTTTCTTTTTCAGTGATCCGAACTGGCTAGAGGAATCAAAAAGTGATTCTAAGTTGACCATGTTAGCATCGTGCATTTGCTTAGCAGTATGGCCAGTCATTGGCCATTCATAACTCATGATTACTTGAGAGGCACCAATCAATGCCTTGATGATAGACTTGAGTAATAAGACATCCCCCATGTCAGCATAAAGCACCTGTTCTAAACCAGTGAAATCTTGAGTCAGTGTAATGTAGGCTGTACTGGCCGGAATTTGAGCCAGGTAGAGATTGGCAATCTCGAGGGTAACAACAAAGGTATCCTGAAGGTAAGTTTGAACTTCATTAAAGTGGAAGGTTGGATCGATATTATTTCCGTAGTGTAAATCTTCCAACCACATGTCAGGAAGTAAAAAAGATCCAATTTCTTGATTTGCACCCAGTGCGATAGCAAGTGCTTTCAGTGAGCTTGTACTATTATCCTCAACTAGATTAAGAACGAGTTCTAAGGCATAAATAAAATTGGCTTGTGGGTCGGTAGAGTCGAGTTTTAGTTTTTCTTTGGTCGAAGCCATCCCCAGCGAAAGGTTTTGAACGGGAACAGGGATCTGTTGTTCAACTTCAACGAATGCATACTGCCTCAGTGCACTTATTTCGCCTTGTGTCCCCACATCTGAAAGGTCGAGGAAGTTTTCCTTTATTTTTAAATAATATAAATAAGGTAATTTTGCGAGAGGGGAGAGGCTTGAAATACGATGTTTATTGAGGTAGAGATATCGAAGCGATGAAAGTTTTTCGATTCCTGCCAATGAAGAAATTGTACTCCCCCCGCTCAAATCCAAAGTGGTAATACTTCCAAGATTGAGAAGGGGCGTTATATTACTAATTCCGTTCTCTTTTATAATCAGAGATTGGAGGTTTTTTGCGAATTGAATACCTTCTAGATTCCGAATGACACTTCCATTCTCTGGCGCCGTGAAAAAGGTAAGTCCTTCGAGGTGAGCTTGGGTAAGTTTTGAGGGGTTTTTGGTGAGGGGAATACCTGAGAAATATAATGCGTATGGATAGCTGACTAAAAATTCTTTAAAAGAAGTGGTGAGGTTGTTGTCAGCGGGGTAAACATTAGTACTGAAATAAGCTTTATAATTCACATCCTTGGCGATTTGAACGCTTAGTGGAGTGGTTTGATTGAGGTAATACCCGAGATAGGCAGAAGACCAGTTCCCATCTGTGGTGTTGTTTGTATCCCACCCTAAAAAAGTAGTGGTGGATGCGTTATTTGCAGAAAGACTAGCCAAAGAACCGTAGGAATAGGAACCTGCGCCGGAAACATTTCCATCGCCAATCACTTCAGTTGAAGCGGTATAGGTGAGCAGTTCAAAATTGGCCGTCACATTGAGATCTTCAGTAGCGGATACAGCAATGGGGTTTGTTGTCCCATTCACATCCCCTGTCCAACTAGAAAAGTAATATCCAATTGAGGGAACCGCCTGAATATAAACGGAGGTATTTACCGGGACATATTGATTCGTTGTGTACCAAAGTGAGTAATATTGTCCAAGAGAATTTTGAAAGGTATAGGCGGTTCCTCCTCCAGGGTCGGCAGCATAGTAAGGTTGATACACAGTTCCTCCAATTGTTGGAGATTTTCCGACCGATAAGGTAATTGGGTTAGGAGTGAAGTTGGCTGTTACATTGAAGTTAGTACTTGAAGTAATTGAAAGCGGATTTGCCGTGCTGTTTGAATCACCCGACCACCCAGAAAAATAATACCCGTTAGAGGGGGAAGCAAAAAGGTAAACCGTTGAGTTTGAATAGACTGTGGAGGAAGAAGAGAACCAAAGTCCGTAGGAATTTCCAGAGGAATCAGTTATTGTTGTGGGGGGGTAAGTACTAGTATCTAATAATCCGTAATAACCAGGATATGAAACCGTACCTCCCGCCGTTAATGCGGGAGAACCTGTTACTAAAATCGATTGTGAGAGTAAGAAATTCGCTCCTACAGCATATAGAAATGTAATTGTTAATAGGATACGCATAAGATTTATACCCATTTAGAATTAATCTAGAATGGCAATGTAAAAGTAGAAATCAATAGAGTGTAACTGATTTTAAAATTATTCAATTTATGTGATTACCAAAAAAAGGGGCGATCTCGCCCCTTTTTTTTATAACTGTAGATTTAATTTAGCCTTTTTTACCTAGCACTGCCATTACAATCAATAGCGCAACAAGACTGGCCAAACTTGCACCCGTTCCGATAAAGGAATCAACCACACCGGTTATATTTCCTATTATATCAATTCCACCATTTTCTCCACCGGAACCGAAGACAATTTGCACGACTACAAGTAGCCCAATTGCAACGATCAAGATTTCGGTTAAGCCACCAATAGTGTCTTTTAGTTTTTTTGCTACATTTTCCATTTATTTTTTCCCCACTTTTAGGTTTATTTATTTCAGAAGCTTAATGAACTCTGAAAGTTTATTATTTGTTTCTTTGGAAAATGGCCAAAATAATCAGGATGGCCACTAGACCAACAAATCCATTTTCACCGCCAATTTCCGCCACTATCTGAGACAAGTTTTGAACGACACTTGCTCCAAATATCGCACCTTTACCAAAGACAATTTCAACGACAATCCCAAGTGCAATTAATCCAATGCCAACTTGAGAAACGAGTTTTATCCATTCGTGTACCTGTGAGATCACATCCTTCATAGTATCCTCTGTTTTAGAATTATGTGCCAAGGGAGCCTTGTTCCGAAAAATCGGAATAATTCAAAAGCTACCACCGTCCTTGACATCACTCTTACTATTGGTGTTCATTAATTGAACTTCTGTCAAATAGTATTTATTTTTTTACTTTAGCACATTAATCAAATTAATGGAATGCTCGGTGTTCCTGATTAGCAATCTAAAGTTGGTAATTTGCTTGGAATCCACCAGCACTTCGGCTTGAGTGAATTGATGAATTCTTTGCGAATAAAGAAAATGGAATTGGGCCCAATTGGTACGAATGCTTATTTGGTTTGGGAGGAGGGAGGGAAAGACGCGATTTTGATCGATGCCCCTCCTGAGTCGAAAGTGGAGGTAATTTCCATTCTCGAGAGGGAATCGCTTACCCTTACTGAGATTTGGTTAACCCATGGACATTGGGATCATATGGCGGGTGCTGCTGAATTGGCTTCCACTTCAGTTGCCGTGGTCGGACATCTTGCTGACCAAATGCTTTTTGAAAAACCGGCAGTGATGTCGACATTCGCGATGCCAGGAATGGAATTCCAACCCATCGCGATTACCCAATGGGTAGACGAGGGAGACACTTTAGAATTATTGGGGCGAAAGGTTTCAGTTCACCATTGCCCTGGTCACTGCCCTGGAAATGTAATCTTTTTTGTGGAGTCAGAAAAAATTTGTTTTGTGGGAGATGTTATTTTTGCTCAAAGCGTGGGACGTGCTGATCTACCTGGCGGAGATTTTCCCACATTGGAGAGTTCAATTCAAAAAAAGATTTATACTTTACCTGAAGAAACAGAAATTTTCCCTGGGCACGGTCCCAATACAACTGTTGGTGATGAACGACGTGGAAATCCTTTTGTACGACCCGAGTAGAAACTAAGTACTTTATTATTGCATATTGATGATTCGATTTGCTGATACAGTAGTGGAGGAAGATGAATTTGATTTATCTTCTATCGTTGATTTTATTTTTAAAGAAGACGGGTGGTTGGAAAATGCCCTCGAGTTTGAACATAGACCAGAACAGCATGAAATGGCAAAATCGGTTGCTCATGCCCTTTTAAATGAAAGCCATCTATTATTTGAAGCGGGAACAGGGGTAGGCAAGAGCTTGGCCTATCTAGTGCCGTCTGTTCTTTTCTCATGTACGCGAAAAAGGCCCTGCGTCGTGGCCACTAACACGATCAGTTTACAGGAACAGCTTTTAAATAAAGATATTCCTGCTCTTCGATCTTTATTGGAATCAAATCCTGCTCTCAAAGGATTTAGGGATTTCCGCTGTGCTCTTTTAGTGGGGCGAGCTAATTATTTATGCACGACTCGATTGCATCGTGCATTAAGTGGTCAGGGGGAATTATTTGAGGGGCGACAAAGGCGGGAATTAGAGAGGATTGCCGAGTGGGCAAATAAGGGAGCCGTCGAAGGGATTCGCCAAGAATTATCTCCTCTTCCTATGGGAGCGGTATGGGATGCAGTAAGTGCAGATTCTTCGCTTTGTTCATCCAAAAGGTGCAAGCCAGAAAGCTGTTATTACCGAAGGGCTAGGGCAGAGGTAGAGGAATCTGATTTAGTAATCGTGAATCATAGTTTACTATTTTCTTTGATGGGTGCGGGATTTGGACCAAGTGATGACAAAGGGGGGGTTATGTTCGCAAACGATTTTGTTATTTTTGATGAAGCCCATGAAATGCCTGAGGTTGCAGGAGACCATCTAGGATTGTCTATCAGTTCATGGGCATTGGAAATGAGTATCAGAAGGATATTCAATCCAAAGAAACGAAAAGGACTGATATCTCGAATCGGGAGGAGCGTGGACTTTGAAGCCGTAGAAAATGCTGAATTCGCGGTAGCGGACTTTTTTCAATATTTACATGCCAAAACTTTGGGAGGAAAGGACCGCATCCGACTTTTGGAGAAAGGTGTTTTACCGATGGAAATATTTCCGCCTCTGAGCAGACTATGTCGATGCTTGGTGGAGCTCGGTGAGTTAACGGATGATGAATCCCTGAAGGTAGAATTAAAAGATCAAGCCCGAAGGATGCAGGGATATTTAAATGGTTTATCTGAGGTCATTGAGCTTAAGGATAACAATTCAGTTTACTGGATTGAACGAACGGGAAAGCAGAATCAGATCATTCACCTACGAAGTGCACCTCTGGAAATTGCAAAAGTGTTACAGGGACAACTATTCTCCCGAGATGTTTCTGTGCTCATGACGAGTGCCACATTAACTCGGAAAGGAAATGCATCTGCCTTTCGATCCACGATTGGTGTGGGGCATGTGGAAGAGGGAATAGTAGATTCTCCTTTCGATTATGAGTCTAATCTTCAAATTAGTGTTTTAGCTGATTGTCCTGATCCTATGTCCAATAATCGCTTACCCTATTTAGAGTACATGGTTGAAGTCTTACACGCTTGTGCTACCAGAATTGAGGGTGGAACATTAGTTTTGTTTACCAATTATTCGGATTTGAAATTTTGTTATCAAAATTTGCTTCCACGGTGGAAAAAATTGGGACGATCAGTCTATGCACAAGGGGAAGGACTTTCGCGGTCCGATCTGCGAGATAAAATGATTGAAGAACAGGATGTTCTCCTTTTGGGTGCGGAAAGTTTTTGGAAAGGGTTCGATGCAAAGGGACCCTGTCTCTCTCAAGTTATCATTACCCGATTACCCTTCGAAAATCCAAGTCATCCCGTACTCGAGGCAAAGTCAGAGGTACTGGGGAAAGAGGGCAAAAGTGCATTTATGGAACTTACTTTACCCTCTGCAGTAATTCGTTTGAGGCAGGGAATGGGCCGATTAATAAGATCAAAGAATGATGTGGGAGAATTGGTTATTTTAGATTCTCGAATACTAAAAAAAGGATATGGAAAAGATTTCATCAGAGAATTTCCCAAAAAAGACTACGAAATCATAAATTCAACCGACCTTTTACCTAATCTTTTCAATGAAGACTAAAAGAATCTTGAACTTTCTTAATAAATTTTCAAAATTGACCTTTAATCTTTATTGGTATCAATAGATTAATACTTACTTTTCTATAAATTATGATATTATCCTCACATGGACATAGCGATGTTGGATTCGTTCGTGAAAAAAACGAAGATTCTTTCTTAGTTGATGAGCATCGGGGAATATATGCAGTGGCGGATGGAGTAGGAGGACTTCCTTTTGGAGCATTGGCAAGTAAGTTGGCAGTACAATTCTTTAAATCATCTATTTACGATTCGGATGATTGTACTACCGAGCAGGAATTAAGATTACTTGCTCATTCAATCCATCACAATATTGTAGAGTGCGGAACCGTTGTGGGGGGAGAAAATGGAATTGGATGTACTTTTTCAGGACTACGACAAGTCGGAGATAAAATGGTTTTTGTACATGTCGGGGATTCTTCCATTTATACACACGATGTAAATGGATTGAAGAAGGTTTCAAAATGTCATACTCTAGGAGATGAGTTAATCGACAAACATGGACCAGAGGCGGCGATTGACATGCCTGAGCATTACATGCACACACTTACCCGTTGCATGGGACAGGATATCGACTTTGAGGTAGACATAGGTGAGATTGCAATGGTTCCTGGAAGTTCGATTTTAATTTGTTCGGATGGAGTTACCAATATGGTTGAATTACCTGAAATCGACAGAATGATCAATGAATTGGATCCGAAGTCTTTTGTTCATTCGGTAATTGATTTGGCAAACCAAAATGGTGGAACTGATAATTCTACTGCAGTTTGTCTTAAAATTTTTTAAATTATCATCTCTCCTATGTCCGAGAGAATTCGACTCTACCTAGAAAAATTAGCGGAAAACCCTGATAATTTGCTTAATCGCTTTAGCTTGGCTCAGGTGTACTACGAAACTGGTGAGTACGAAGAGGCTATCCTTCACCTCCGAATTTGTTTTGAAAAAAGGAATGATTGGATGATGGTTACATTACTTTTGGGCAAGGCATTGATTGCAGTTGAGCAAAAAGAAGCGGCTTGTTTACCGCTTCAGCAAACTATTACACTTGCAAAGAATCAAGGACATGAAGACCCCGAACATGAAGCAAGAACTCTTTTGGCAGAATGCGTGGAGTCAGGCAGTGATTGATTTTTATTGGTACTTTAAGTTTCTTTCCTGAAGGTAAATAAATCGTTTTAGAATGACGAGTTTAAGAAATCGTATCTCGCTCGTTAGTGGACTCACCATTGTTTCTCGATTCCTTGGCCTTTTCCGGGATGTTCTTTTTTTTACCTGTTTTGGAGTTTCTATGATCGGGGATGCATTCATTCTCGCATTCACATTACCTAACCTATTCAGAAGAATGCTTGGGGAGGGTACATTAAGTTCTGCCTTTATTCCGGTTTACTCGGAAGTTAAAGAAACACATTCTTTGCAAAATGCACACGACGTTCTGAATCAAGTTTTAACGAGACTATTTCTTCTTCTTTGTATCATTTCGATTGTTATATGCCTACTCTCCTGGTGTGCATCGAACTACTATTGGGTAGAAAGCCAGAAGTGGGTCGATGGTCTTTTCTTAAATTCCATTATTTTTCCCTATGTTCTTCTCATCTGTATCTCCGCTATTATTGTCGGGGCATTAAATACCCACAAAAGTTTTTTTGCCGGTGCCTTCTCCCCCATTATTCTAAACATCGCCATGATTGGAGGCTTGGTGTTTTGCTACTTTGGCATGTCTTGGCGTGGTTTGGACTTGGGGATGGCATTATGTGTCTCAGTCCTTGTCGGTGGAATTTTTCAGGCAATTTGGCCTTGGATTCAATTAAGGAGATCCTTTGATTGGCGGTGGCAGTTGAATTTTTCAACTTCCTCTGGATTGGAAAAAATAAAAGGACTCTTTGTGATCGGAGCTTTTAGTGCAGCAGTTTCACAAGTGAATATCATGGTGTCCCGCTTCTTGGCTTACCGCCTGGAGGATGAAGGGGCGTTATCATATCTTTTTCTTTCTGCACGTCTAATTGAACTTCCACTTGGAGTGTTTGCGATTTCGATCTCAACTGTTGTTTTCCCACAATTATCCAAGGCATTTCTTCACGCGCGAAACAATGATTACAACCACTATTTTGCCAGAGGCTTTCGATTAACAATGGCGCTGATTACACCAGCAGCATGCGGTTTAGCCCTTCTTTCAGATTCGATAGTAAGCGTATTTTTCCAATGGGGAGAATTTGGAGGTAAAGATGTTAAATTCGCCTCTGAGGTGCTTGTTATTTCTTGTTTTGCATTACCCTGTTATGCAATGGCTGCATATTTTATAAAAGCATTTCATTCTCAAAAAAATATGAAGGTTCCATTACATGCGGCGGTCATTAGTTTATGCGTGAATTTTATTTTGAGTGTCGTACTGATGCAATATTATGGAATGATTGGATTGGCTTGGGCCAATGTAATATCCGCCTTTTTACAAACCTCATTTCTGGGTATAAAGTTAAATGTTTTTAATTTTAAGTCCCTTCTTGGTGAAAAAATCTTTGCAATAAATAGTATTGCTATCTCTTCTCTTTTTATGATTGGAGTTTTGTGGCTGACTATTCTGCAAGGGTATTTTGGCGAGAGTAAACTATCGAGCATTACAGAATTAATTGTGTTAATACCCCTGGGAGTTCTCGCGTACGGAATTTCTTTAACACTCTGTGGATTTCCTGAACTCGAAAAGTATCGGAAGAAAATATCGTTCGGTCCTTTTAATAAGATTTAATTAGTAAGTTTTTGCTGTGAACGTGGGGTTGACAAAATTGGCTAGATTGGGACTACTATCAGGATCACTAAACTATGATTAAAAGATCTCATACCCAATTTGGATTTACACTGGTTGAATTATTAGTGGTTATTGTAATAATTGGAATCCTTGCGGGAATTACTTTTTCGGGTGCGAATTATTTGTTGAGTTCCCAAGATGAGAAACAAGCCAAAAGCCATATCGGCGCCCTTACCCTAGCACTGGAGCAATACAAAAGTGAAATGGGGGGGTATCCCAGAACTAATTTGATTTCTAATGAAGAGGATATATTCGAATGTGGTGCTTTTCTCTTGCGTGCATTGGCGGGATTAGTGGATCGTGAGGGCGATCTGCTGAAACCAGAGGATTTGAGGAAAAGCTTCCTTCCTGGTGATTCTCTTACTTTAGGAATTCAGAAAGGAAATCGAAATGAGATTTTTATTCCGGAAGAAAAAGATTGGGATCCCAATTCGGGAGAGACTTTTTTCCCTCTGGATCCATGGGACGAACCTTATATCTATCAATTTCCTCGACGGGATGGGCATAGGGGGTTCTTACTCTTTTCGAAAGGGGCGGATGGACAATCGTCTGTCTTTGACCAAGAATTAACTGCCACCCCTTCCAAGAAGGCAATTGATGAAGATAATATTCCAAACACTGAACCGGGGAAATGGTGAAACGCTTTATGAACAAGAAAAAATCCAAATTACGAGGGTTTACCCTTATTGAACTATTAGTGGTAATTGCCGTGATCGGCATTTTGATGGGAATGGTAGGTCCAAAAGTATTTGATCTACTCACGAGTTCAAAAGTAAAAAAATCACAGTCAATATTTCGCTCATGGGTCACTCAACTTTATCAATATAAAGAATTTTATAAATATTTCCCGCCCTTTCTCTTGGAGGAAGATGAAGGAGTGCCAATGCTTCTCTCCGATTCTGAGAATCACGAATCTTTTATTATCGCACTCAAAGGAATGAGGTGGGATCCGGATTTGACAGAATGGCAACCAATTGATCAGGGAAGTGAGTTGAGAGATCAAAATAGAAAAGGGCGCGAATTTCATTCTTTTTCTGAAGATGAATTTGGTCCAGATGGCTATCTTGCAGATTCATGGGCTGGGACTAAAATTCGAGTGGTAGTGGATCAGGATGGTGACGGGTTGATCAAGTTAGGATCCTCTGCAGTTGATGAAATTATTTCTGCTCTCAAACAGGATTACAATTCTGAAGTTGTGGATAATGCAAAAGACAAACTATCTGTGATTCGGGAAAAAGTGGGGATTTATGTCCTTGTTGATGAGACCGGTGAGACAGAATCAGAAAATGTATTTTCTTGGGATGTCGGAAAATATTTAGAAGAGGACTAATTGACTTCTTGAAAATCGATTACTATCAAAAACGAATTAAACAAAAGGGTTTTACCCTTTTGGAATTATTGATTGTCTTGGCTGTAATGGGTTTAATGATGGGGCTGGTTGGCTTTTCCTTACTAGGAGGCGGAGGTGCGGAGCTTGGAGCCGCTCAGAGAGAATTACTTGGTCTGGTACAACAAGCACGATCTCGTGCTGCACTATCGGGTAGTGAAACTCGTTTAATTGTGAATAATACCGAGACCGACTTGGACAAATTTCACCGATATGTTGAACTTATTGTTCAAGATACTTGTTCCACTACCGGTGAAGTGAAGTGGATTGTAATGGGGGAGGGCAGATATTTAACCGATGGTGTTTATTTTGTTCCCGAGGGAGAGGATAAATCTGAAACAGCCGAGGGATGGAGGAGCGATGCCTATACAATATGGAGCGATGAAAGTGATGATTTTTCTTTAGCGGATTCTTTTAAGGGGGAACGGGAACAAAATGGAGAAAATCAATTTCGTTATCTTGCTTTTAACCAATTAGGTAACGTCGTTTTTCCCGAATCTTCCGGATCCGGTGTACAAAAAGCACCTAAATTAGTATTGGGCGTCGGTTCCCCAAATCCAGGTGAATCCGGAAAGCCCCTTCGCTTTGATAATCCTAATTCCATTGCCGGTATATTACTTCGCCGTTACGGCGGCTTTGCAGTATTGGAGTTGGAAGACTTTGAATAAATTGTGGGTATTATGAAACCATTGAATTACAATCGAAAATCTTCAAAGAATGGTTTTACTCTCTTGGAGGTGGTTATTGCGTTGGCAGTCTTTGGTTTTTTGATCGGAGGACTCCTTGGTTTTCTCCCTTGGGGGGTCGAGGGTGTTGGTAAGGTAAGGGAGCAGAGTATTGCTTATGGACTAGTAGATGCGGTTCAAGTTGAATTAGAAAGAATGGGTTTTAGTCTGGTAGAACGAGGAACTAAAAGAATTAAAGGAATTTCATCCTTTGCTCCTGAGGATATGAAGGATAAGCGGTGGAGTCTACTGTTGGTGGCTCCGAAAGAAGGGCATCGAGTAGAGTTTGAGCAAGTAATAGAGTATGATAAAAACTTAATGATTGATTCAGGGAGCCAGGAGGAAGGAAAAATGCAGGAATTGTGGATTAATGAATCGGGTGGAAGTAATGTTCCATTTAATCAATCTGCCAAGGGGGAACCACTTTCCCTGCTAGGAATGGAAGGAAGTGAGACTGGACCTCCGTGGTCAAATAGATGGCTCCCCGAGGCGGAAAGATATTTTCTCATTAAATGCTCTCAATACCCGCTTGAGCATCGTCATCGCCATCATCCAAGTAATGGTTTTTTGGCCTTACAAGTTGATGTTCAATGGCCGTATAAAATACCTGACCCTTCAAAGGGGGAGGCAGGTTTTCGAAGAGTATCACATCGGTATCGAACACATTTCCGTTTTCCTTTGGCGATTACCCGTTAGGTGACTGGCAATTCAGTAAAATATAAACTGAGCCTTTGGGTACTTGCTGCTCGACCAAAGACTTTGGTTGCATCGATTATTCCAGTCTCGCTTGGTGCCTCTTTGGCATTTCAGCAGTCTAAAGATTTATCTGTTGGTTTACTTGCAATGTGTTTTCTTTTTTCCACCTTTGTCCAGGTAGCTACCAATTTCGCGAATGATTATTTTGATTTTTTAAAGGGAGCAGATGAGCAAAGAACACTTGGTCCAACACGGTTTTCGACAGGTGGTGTTATTGCTGGTTTAGACTTACGTAATGCATCGTATATTCTCCTCTTTTTTGCATTTATTTTGGGAGTATTCATGATGGAAAGCTCGGGTGCAAGTCGTTGGCTTCTTCTTATTGGAATCGCGAGTGTCTTTAGCGCGATTGCATACACGGGGGGGCCTTTTCCATTTGCTTATAACGGTTTAGGCGATGTTTTTGTCATTCTCTTTTTTGGCTTTGTCGCGGTTTGTACGACGCATTATGTTTTGATCACTGATGCGGGTTTTTTCTGGGAACCGAATTGGGTTGTTCCACTTGGGGTCGGTTTTAGTATCAACAACCTTTTGGTGTTAAATAATTATCGCGATCGGAACACTGATCCAATAGTAGGTAAAAATACTCTGATTGTTTTACTTGGGCAAAAGTTTGGAGTCAGCTTTTATTTTTTCGGTTTTTTTACCTCATCTGTTCTTTGCCCAATCTTTGATGGAAGCCTTGCCTACGCCACGATTCTTTTTCCAATCGGAGTATACCTTGTTTGGAAACTGAACAAAGCGAAAGAGAAGAAACATTACGACTTTCTACTTACCTGCACTTCGTTATCAGTGGTAGCGTACGGTTTGATTACCTGTTGGTCACTACTAACCAACCATTAAAGGCTTAACGTTTCCTAGAGACTAGGAATTAACAATGTCTACAAGCTCGTCTTTGGTCTTGAGACCAATAATCGTTTCGGATATGGAACCATTTTTGTAAACCAAGATGGTCGGTATTGACTGAACTCCGTGCTCTTGTGCCAGCTCGGTATTATCGTCGACATTTACTTTATAAACTTCAACTGAATCACTCATTTCAGTAGCGAGTTCTTCTAACACCGGAGTTAGTGCTTTGCAGGGTCCACACCAGGGTGCCCAAAAGTCGATGATGAGTGTTTTGTCTTTGGAAGAGGTTACTTTTTCAAAGCTCTCTTTATTTAGGTTAATGAGTTCGCTCATTATAGTTTGTGATAGTTTTAACTTGTTGTTGAATTTAATTGGAAAGAAATAGAAGCACCATTGCCGCGATTGCTCCCCCAAATACGAGGAAATCGAAAATAAGAAAAATAATACTCGGTCTTTTCTTTTTTTCAGGTCCAGCGGCTACTGGCTTAGGTCCTCCGGGGGGAGCACCTATTGGTCCTGGTGCCGGAAGTCCGCCGGGAGGAGGTGTTCCCATTGCTGGCATTGGCGGAATTGCACCGCCTGGAGCGGGTAGTGCAGGACCCCCTTTAGGTGCAGTGAGTGCTGGTTTCGGCCCACCGGGAGAGGGCATTGGAACCCCCCCAGTTGGAAGTGCAGGGGCGGGAGAAAGAGACGGTGTGGCTAAAGTGGGTGCGGGACCGGGAGTAGGTGCTGGAGGTAAGCTGCCTACATTAGGTAAACTTGGAGAGGGGGATACTGCACTTGCTGGAACCGCAATGGGAGCAGCGGGCACTGGGACAGTAGCACCGACGGAAGGAATGGCTACTGGTCTCGGATCTCCGGGTAATGTGCTCGGTACTACCGGTGATGGAAGTCCCGCGGAGGGGGGAAGAGTAGGTGCGGATGGAATGCCGGTGGTGGGAACGGCACCAGTTGGTGAAGGCAATGGTGCTGGAGTACCATCACTCGGCTTGATCTTGGGAGCAAATGGAGAACGAGTAACTCTAAATTTGGGTCCTCCTTCACCAGGTTTAACTGGAGCTCCTTCTTTGGGAGTTAATTTAAGGGTAGGTTTCGGTGGGTTGGGCAATCCTTCTGGCATAAGACTTTTAATTCAAAAAGGAATTTTAACTCAGGGCAAGCGAAAGATTTACTCCTTGGGAGTGTTTTTTTCGATTAAATCAGAAATTTCATCCATTGATGCATTTTCGATCGACTTTCCTTTGAGAGAGAGATCTTCAAAGGTTTTGAAAAGGGTCTCTGTCATTTTATCATGGGTATTTTCTGAACCTCCAAAAATAGAAAACTTATCTGCCTGAGTGATTCTTTTGTGTCCATCAGTGCAGTCCAACCCAAGACCAAATAGGTGAGCCATTACTTTTGGGTCTTTAACAGGCAGGTTAGGGTGTTGGTATCTTTTGTTCATGTTTCGGTATCATATTTATAATGTAAGCTTTTAGTCAATAAACTCTTATTTTAATTTCAAAAATTTAAAACGCAAAGATTCTTGTGCTTAAAGCGATTTCTGTCTCATTCTCTTTTGTGGTGCCTCTCCGACCTGAAACCGACATGACCCATGTCCACGCTGCGGATCTATTGTATTCGATCGCTGCCTGCCAATAGGGGATTGTATTCGACCCCTCCTCGTATGCGATGGAAGTATGAAAACTTTTTCTTTCATCCCATCGGTGGTTTGCAGAGAGTCTCCATTGGTCAGAAAAAGACAAATATTTGAAATAGCCCACTTCAAAAGTATTGACTGTCCCGTCCACAAACTGGGCGGAAAAGCTATTTCGAATCACTTTCCCTTCATCAGAATTAATCTTAGATTGACCGGTCAAGGAGATCCACGGAGCAGGCTGAATGGAGAGACTTGCAAAAAACTCTTTCGAAATATCTCCATGATTTTCTTTGTTGTGGTACAGGTCTTGGAAGAAATTGAGAGAAGCAATTCTTCGACTCTGGTCACCCGACCGGGTGAGGATTTGGTTTTCCCACCCTAATCGAACGACTTCAAAGGGGGCTAACCCATCAGCCTCAATGTGATCCATTAAATCTATCGGACGGAGATTAAGTTCTATAAGTGGGTTATCAATTTGTGGAATGAGGGATTCTTTCTCAGCACTCATACGATTTACTTTCCGATGAGAGATCGCAAATCCCATAATGTGTCGAATTTGATTAATATCCCAGGTTGCATTTTCCCAATTGTAATCACCTCCGACCTCATACCTTATTTCGTTTCCCCATTCGCCCATACTTCGATTCGCATTGGGTCCATCCATTGAGTAATCCTGTCTTCTGTAAGCCAAATGCGGGGAGTAAATCAATCCATTTCCCAATCGTAACGGTCGTATTACTTTATACCCCAAATCGAGTTTATTTGATTTTTGTAATAATTCACCAAAGCTATTCTTTTGCCGAAAAGTGGAAAATTCAATCGCGATGGTATTGTAAAATTCTGTATTTGCCAAAGGAGTGGGGGCAAGATCGATTCGTAAATTAGGAATCTGTTCGACTGTTGATTCGTATTGATTTGCCTGCCAGCGGGTAAGAGATGAAACAGTCCAGTTTTTCCCTTCATAAGTAATTTCACCAAATGAATCGTTCCATTGGTTTTCGTAGAATTGTTGTCTTTGAAAATCACGATAGACTTCCGAATCTTCATTCCATTCAAATTGTCCGGCCACTCGCCAATTTTCTCGAGGTCGATTAACGGTGTAAGCTCTTACATATGACCGGTGAGAATCGATCGGAGAACCGGCGAGGTCATTGCCCCGCAAATCTCCTTGGTCATTAATCCATCCACTCTCAACTGAACCGTGATAATTGGATTCTTTACCATTCGAATTCCATTGCAGTCCCGGGGATAACAATAGTCCTCGCTTCGTGTAGCCAGTCACATCAGCATTAATTTCAATATTTGCACCTAATTGCCACTTCCCTCCTGTGCCTAAATACCAACCCAGGTTACTTTGTTTTCCCGCTCTTAATTTATATTGGAGAGATTTTCGATTCGTTTTTCCTGAAAACGAGGGTAAGCGGCCAATAGTATGATCCCCTACTTTTATTGCAATATTTCCTGCCCGAATCACTTCTTCTTCTTCGTTCCAACTGAGTTCCCTAATCAAGAGGTTTGGCTCATTTTTTTCTTTACCCAAAAGATAGAGCGAAGAATTCAAACCATGGAGGGTGGAGTTTTTACGACTCAACTCATCCGACTGGATTGCCCATGGATAAATGCCGAATTTAATTTCTGAGGCGTTGAAATCGCCAGTAACTAAGTTAAGCTTGATTCGCTTGGCTAAGAGACGGATTTCTCCATCGCTTAGAATAACTTGCCCCTCTGCAAAGGCTTCGCTTTCGTTCATATCATATTCGATTCGATCTGCGAGGAGCAATACGGGCCCACTCTCTAAACGAGCATTAGGGGTAGCAACCATTTTTTGTAATACTTCGTCAAAATAAACTTCGTTGGCTGCCTCCAATACTGTTTTGTTGAAGTCGTTGGGAGGCGAGTTTTCGATTTGTCCAAATGAGATTTGAACAACGATGGAAATGAGTAATGGGAAAAAAAAGGTTTTCACTTGGGTCTTAAGATGCGAGGATGCGAAGGATAAACAAGAAAGAAATTATTTGAAGAGCAATTTCTTTTCTCATTTTTAATTTTTTATTAAAAAGCCTCTTTCTTCTTTTTCATGATAATCAATCAAAACGAATTACATTCTTGCCTATCCGGAAAAATTGGGTGCCCACACGATTTTTTAGGCTTACATTCCCTTGGTTCTGGAAAAGGATTTGTGGCCCGTGCTTTCGACCCAGAAGCGGACGAGGTTTTAATCATTGATCAGGATACTGGTGTCGTCTATCCGCTAGGAAAAATTCACCCCGACGGTTTTTTTGAAGGCCATATTTCTAATAAGGAAGAACATTTCCCCTATCTTTTCCGGTCAATTCGTTCCGATAATAATGTGGATTGGTTAGATCCTTATGGATTTTTACCCTTTATCGAAAATGAGGATTTTGCCTCTTTTAATAACGGTACAGACCGCCGTCCTTTTGAAAAACTGGGTTCCTTTCCTTCTTTCCATAATGGGATAGAAGGAGTTGCATTTGTGGTTTGGGCTCCATCGGCTCAGAGTGTTCATTTGGTTGGGGATTTTAATAATTGGCATCCCTTTTCATTACCGATGCGTTCCCTCGGTTCTTCTGGATGCCGGGAGATTTTTGTTCCAGGAGCAATGATTGGCCAAAAGTATAAATTTCGAATTTTAGGTGCAGACTCGGTATTAAGAGAGAAAACGGATCCCTTTGGACTTCGGTTTGAACCTCCTCCTGGAAATGCCTCGATCATTCACTCTCGAGATTTTGAGCGAATTGAAAAAGGACCCCCCCTTCTTGCAGATCCTCGGTCTAGTCCCGTTTCAATTTATGAGATGCACCTAGGGTCCTGGAAGTTTTCAGATAATGAAAATCGCCCGTTGAGCTATCTTGAGTTGGCTGACCAATTACCCGCTTATCTTAATGAAATGGGTTTTTCTCATGTGGAATTTTTACCCGTTAGCGAATATCCATTTGGAGCTTCCTGGGGGTACCAAGTTACTGGTTTTTATGCACCTACTAACCGATATGGAACGCCAGAGGAATTTAAAGTATTGGTAGATGCGTGCAAGAAAGCGGGTATTGGAGTCATAATTGATTGGGTGCCTGCCCATTTTCCAAGTGATGAATTTGCTCTTTCACAATTTGATGGAACCTGTCTTTTTGAACACGAAGACCCCCGTCAAGGAAAACATGCAGAATGGGATACTTTAATATTTAATTACGGAAGATCTGAAGTCAGGAGTTTTTTAATTGGGAGTGCCATTTGTTGGTTGGATCGGTTTGGAGTTTCTGGCTTCCGGGTTGATGCAGTCGCGTCCATGCTTTACCTCGATTATGGTCGCGAGGAAGGACAATGGATTCCCAATCAAAACGGAGGGAAAGAAAACTTGGAAGCGATTGTCTTTCTTAAGCAGTTTAATGAAGCCATTCATCAGGAATATCCAGAGGTTCTCAGTATTGCGGAAGAATCGACCGCATTTCCCAAAATTACCCAACCGCCTCATGTTGGAGGACTTGGCTTCGATTTTAAATGGAATATGGGGTGGATGCATGATGTGCTTTCTTACTTCAAAACAGGGCCAGGAAATCGATCGGAAGTACATAACAACCTGACATTTGGTGCGACTTATCAATTTTCCGAAAATTTTGTCCAGGCATTTTCTCATGATGAGGTGGTCCATGGTAAGGGGTCATTAGTGAATAAAATGGGACTGGAGAAAGAGGAGGATAGAATTGCAAATTTAAGGGCGCTATTGGCATTACAATGGACATGGCCTGGGAAAAAGACTCTCTTTATGGGCTGCGAGTTTGGGCAGTGGAAGGAGTGGGATTGTGATGCGCCTCTAGACTGGTCACTTCTTGGCTTTCCGCTTCATCAGGGCTTACGAAAGTTAGTCGCGGATTTGAATCATTTATACCTTTCTCACTCATCTTGGAGTAAAGTGGATCATCAAGGCGATAAATTTAGGTGGGTCGATTGTAATGACTCCGCCAAGCAGACTGTTTCTTTTTTGAAGTTTGGCCAACATCCTAAAGATAGTTTGTTGGTCGCCTGTAATTTATCAGACCAAGTCGTGCATCGTGATTGGGGATGTCCACATGTCGGTTTTTGGGAGGTCGTGTTAGACACTGACTCCCCGGATTATGGAGGAGCGGGAGCAGCCGGTGCGTCCAATTTTTCAACTAATGCGCATGAATGTGACTTTTTTCCACAATCCCTCTCTTTTGCTGTGGGGCGATGGAGCATTCGGATTCTTAGCTTTCAAGGATAATCACTAAACCGCATTTTGTGGATTTTTTAGGTTAGACTCGCTGGTTTTTTTTAGAGAGATTTTTGATCCTGAGAATTGACTGTTCTTACATTTCGGTTATCAAGAATCCGTGAAACATATTGTGCTTATAAGCCTTTCCATATCTTGTGGCGGATGTCAGGTCGATTCTGAATCCGAAACTGTGGTCATCAATTCGATTGAAAATCAAGAGATTCAATCTGTTCGTGATCTCGAGCATAATGAGGTGAATGACACTCAAGTGCTCGCTCAGAAATTGATTTCTTTACCCGTTCTCCCCCCGATTAAAAATGGATTGTATTTCGATTGGTACGAAAATGGAGAAAAAAAAGGGGAGACTACTTATGAAGGTGGGGTGAAAAGCGGCCCTTCAAAAAGGTGGTATTTAAATGGCCAACTTAAGCAAGAATGCTCGTTTATAGAAGATCGGTATCATGGTCCCTACCAATCGTGGTATGAAAATGGGAACCTACGAGTCCAGGGCAATTATTTAAAAGGAAAGCAGGACGGGGAATGGATACTTTATGATAAAGGTGGAGAAAAAATGCCATCAATATACTATGAAACCGGAATCGAAGTAACCCGTAAATTAAAAGGGAGTCGTAGGTGAGGGTTTGATTTCTACTCCCTCTTTAAAAAATCTCTTTTGTGGAGCTTCTCCATTTTCTTTATACTCAATATAAAACCCATCTCCCTCTTCCAATCGGGATTCTGGGCAGACCTCCCCGTTTATTTTCCAAATTCTTTTCCAAACACACTTGCCCATTTGATTCAGAGAATGAGCCTGTAGTTGACCGCTCGTGTAATACTCCTTCCATTCCCCATCCATTTCCCCATCGATTATAAAACCGAACGCTTTTAAAATTCCATTGGAGTGCCAACATTTAAACGAACCATCTAAATAACTTTTATTCCATTCCACTTCAGATTGTTTTAATCCATTGGAGTGCCACTCCATCCATACTCCCTGCTTTTGGCCGTTGTTAAGATGTCCTAAATTTTTAATTTTTCCATCGGGATGGTTTTCTTTTACCCATCCGGTAAAAGTTTCATTTTGGTCGTCGGTATACAACCACATCATGCCGTACATGAACTCTTTTTTTAAGTCAGAAATTTCAACCGCACTTAGTAGTGCTTCTTTCTGGGTTTCTTCCTCTCTTAAGTTGGGAACAGAGCAGCCCAATATTGATACTAGTAAAAGTGTATTGGCGAAGCGGTGTAAAGGATTTAAAATAGTAATATGAAATTTATACATTCGTAGTATTTCGGTATCAATCTGAAATCTAATTTGACAGAAGTAATCTCTTGTTGCTTTGTAATAGTTTATTAAAGCCAAGCTCAATATAAACCATTTCTTGATGGCAGTTTTTACCATCACTCTTTTTGCATGTAATGGGGGAGGGGACTCAACATCATCAAGCACTACTTCTACCGCACCTGCTGTAACGGAACTAGTCGGGTCTGAAATTGCTTTCAATCCAGTGATTCGGTTCACAACTGCAAGCGAATGTATCTATGACAACACATTGGCCACTGAAAGTACTTTCCCTGTTCCAACGGATGGTGCGATCACTGCACCCTATACTGCGACTAAAAGTGGAGATACATTAACAGTTACTATTTCTCCCTCGGATTCCTCATTTGGGGAAGAACTTGTTTTAGTGCTAACGGATTGGGTGGATCTTGACGGCGATCAATTAATAGATCAATTTTCTGTCTCCCCCACACTTGGAGATGATGTCCCCTTGCCTGTTATGACCGGACAATTTACGGTCAATCCCCCCTCTGTCCCGAATTCCGGATTAAATACAGCGAACTTACCTGAATTTGTTGGTGGCGATTCCAATCGTTCGCCTACTCTTGCTGAGTGGAACAGTTATGTTGTTGGCAAACAGCTGGTGTTCATAAAACTGGACGGAAGTGTAAGCACATTAAGTATTGCATCCAGTTCCTCATACTCGACCACTGATTCGAGCGGAAATACGATTTCAGGAACCTATGATTATGACAGGATGAGTGATTCCGAAGGACGACTTACCTTATTCGAAGAAAATGTCTCCAGCACTTACAATTTGACCGATGCAAATGGCTACACCCTTAGCGCGGTTTATGAATCCGATAAAATTACCACCACCACGAACAGGACAGCAATTTTCACTCTTAATTTTTATAATACCAATGAAATTTGGAGTGCCTCCAACCCGACTCCCAAGGCAGGTGGATTAGGGATTCATTTCTTGCGTACCAAGGATGAGACAATTTCAACTGCAAATTCTGTTTCCACCACATCCACCGTAACTTTAACCGGAACCGCAGAGGGTAGTTTACGTCTTTACAACGATTCTTCCTTGTTGAATTAGGAAATCCGTACTCAGATGATCCCAGTTTGGTACCATAATTGAAACATTGAATCCGATGGTTTTTACTTTCACCAATTTTCCAATAGTAATTGTCAAAATATTGGTGGTAGTGAAAGCATCTGAGCGTGAGTTTTGCCCCGGATGATATCAAAGTATAAATGGTGGGAAGATTTAACTCAATCGCAACTAGAGAGATATATTTTAATGATCAAAAAAGCACTCTTTTTGTAAATTAGAAATTTTTTTACTATTCCTTAATAATGTAGCTCAGTGCGCTACTATGAGTAAGGTCTTTTATTTGATGAAAATTACCTCGATATATTTTGTTTATTTGGTCTTAATTTCTTTCTTTTTTTACGGATGTAAAAGTGTACAGGAGAACTTGGATAAGCAATACGACCGGGTCGAGAAAATCTATTCGGAAACTTATGTCCAAAGTAAAAATAAAAAGGTTCAGGAATTAACTTGGAAGGATGCCCTGGAAATGATGATGGTGAATAATCTTGAATTGCAAAGGGCAATTGATTCTTTGGAACGGGCAAAAGAGAGTAGGGCACAAATTTACTGGGATTTGGTTCCGACTTTGCGATTTTCTGCAAATTTATCCAAGGCATTATCCGAAGTGGGATCAGTAAATTCCGAGGATATTCG
>JAQXBH010000166.1 GCA_029252505.1 Opitutales bacterium
GCAGCATCAATATCATGTCCTTTTTCCATTCGTAAAGTTACTCGAGGTGCATTTTCTTTTTCCACTTGAGATCGAAATGCATTAATTTGTGATACATCCGGTCTTTCCCACTTCATCCCTTCCACTTTATTATAGGGGATTAAGTTTACTTTTGCATTTAATCGCCGTGCATGTCTGGCTAGTAAAATAGCTTGGCCAAGGTCGTCATTTACTCCTTTGATCAAAATATATTCCAAGGTGATCATTTTTTTTCTTTCTTCGATAAATCTTTCGCATGCATCGAGTAATTCTTCGATCGGGTAGCGCTTGTTGATTGGCATGATTTGTTCGCGCGTTCGGTTATCAGCCCCATGTAAAGAAATCGCTAGTCGTATTTGCGCCGGGTATTTTGCTAATTCAAGAATCTTGGGAACCAGTCCACTGGTCGAGAGAGTGATGTGTCTGGCTCCAATCCCCAAGCCATTTGGAGATAATATCTGATCCAGTGCGGGTATCATGGCCGGTAAATTGGCAAGGGGTTCTCCCATTCCCATAAAAACCAAATTATCAATTCTTCGACCTGCCATCGCTCGTGCAATCAGAATTTGGCCGATAATTTCACCGGTGGTTAAATTCCTCTTTAAACCATCCAGTCCACTGGCACAGAATTTACATCCCAGTGCACAACCCACTTGAGTGGATACGCATAAAGTGAGCCGGGATGCCCGTACCCCTTTTGTTCCCTCAGTTGCGGGAATGAGTACACTCTCAATTAATTGCCCATCCCGTAATTTCCACAGAAATTTTTGAGTGGTATCCTCGGAGCCCTGTTTTCGCGATAATTCCATGGGCATAAGGTCCCACTCATTTTTTAAATCTTCCCGCAATCCGATTGAAAGGTTACTCATTTGTTCAAAATCGAGAATACCTTTTTCGTAAATCCATTCCCTGATTTGCTTATTTCTATAGGAGGGCAGTCCTTTCAGTTTCCATTGTTCAAACGGAATATCGATTAGGAGCGGCTTACTGTGTTTTAGGTTCACCATAGGATACTTTCTGCCTTAAAAAGGCAGAAGCCACAAGTTAAACCAAATGGAGTAAACTTTAAAAAGAGTATTGTTATGCAATAACCTGATGAATTGGATCCGCACCTTCCACACCTACCAGGCTCTTATCGAGCCCCCCGTGGAAGTAAGATAAATTGTTCGGATCCAGGCCTAATTGATTCAATATCGTAGCATGAAGGCGTCGAACATGAAAACGGTCAGTAACTGCTTCGCTCCCAAGTTCATCCGTCTCGCCTACACTTACTCCTCCTTTGATACCCCCGCCTGCCATCCACATGGTAAATCCATAGGAATTGTGATCCCGTCCGGTTCCTTCCTTGTATTCGGCTGTTGGTTGGCGTCCAAATTCTCCGCCCCAAACCACTAGAGTTTCGTCGAGTAGTCCCCGTTGTTTTAAGTCCTTTAGCAAACCGGCAATCGGTTTATCGGTGTTTCCAGCGTGGTAAGAATGGTTTTTAACCAAGTCACCATGTGCATCCCAATTGTTGTCATTATGGTGACCTCCTGAATAAATTTGGATAAAGCGTACGCCTCGTTCAACCAGCCTCCTCGCAAGTAGACATTTTCTCCCAAAGTCCTCGGTGTTGGAACCGTCCATACCGTATAGATCTTTAATGTGGCCTGGCTCTTTGTCCACGTCCACTGCTTCCGGAGCGGAAGCCTGCATCTTATAAGCAAGTTCGTACGACGCTACCCGTGCGGCTAAATTTGTGTTGTCGTATCGTTCGGAAAGATGGCCTTCATTCATCGTCCGCAAATGGTCCAGCATGGTACGCTGTTGCGAACGGGGTATTCCGTGCGAGTTCTCTAGGTCAAGGATGGGAGATCCCTGTGAGCGTAATACGGTTCCCTGATAGCTTGCCGGCATGTATCCACTCGACCAGTTCTTGGCTCCACTAATCGGTCCTCCGGTTTTATCAAGCATTACGACATAGCCTGGCAGGTTCTCATTTACGCTGCCCAGTCCGTAGTTTACCCAGGATCCCAGTGATGGGTGTCCGGAAAGAAGGTTACCAGCATTCATCATCAGCATGGCGGAACCATGAATGGGGGACTCGGCTTTCATGGAGTGTAGAAAAGCAATATCGTCTACGCAGGATCCGACATGGGGAAAAAGATCGGAAACATACTTACCGCAATCTCCATAGGGTTTGAATTTCCACTTTGGACCCACCACCCGGCTTTCATTTCTTTTTCCTCCGCGTCCAAAAGTTTTTACTTTTATGGTCTTACCATCGAGCGGGTAAAGGTTAGGTTTGTAGTCAAAGGTATCCACCTGACTCGGGCCACCGTACATGAAGAGGAAAATAACCGACTTTGCCTTGCCTGGAAAGGCAGAGTACTTCGGAGCCAACGGATTGGTAAAGGATGATGCACTGTTTGCCATTGCCTTGTTCGCAAAAAATCCGTCCTGTGCAAGCATTCCTGTCAGTCCGAGCGAGGCAAAGCCACCTCCTATATCCTTTAGGAATTCCCTGCGGTGTGTACGGTTACAAAATGTGTTTTGAGGTTTTTCGTTCATAATCAATCGAGGTATACAAATTCATTCAGGTTTAAAGCTAACAGGGCGAAGCGATCGAGGGCTTCCTCTTCCGAAAGACTAAATTTATTCTTCATGTTTTTCATCATCTCCACACCGGCATTAACTTCGTCCTTTTGGGGACTACGAGAAAATACAATTTTAAGAGCATGCTCTACTTGTTTCTTCGGTTCTTTTCCCGCCTCGGTTCGCAATCGATTTGCAAAGGATTTGGCAGAATCATTCATAAATTTACCGTTCAACATATTCAGTGCCTGCGTCGGAACTGTGGTGTTAAACCGAACCGGACAGGTGGAGTCGGTATCTGCCATATCGTGGTTAATGAGCAAAGGCATTTGCATAGAACGCATTACCTTAACATAGACGCTTCTACGATTGGCTTGTTCGGGGGTGCAGGCACCCCAGCCTTTTCCTTTCACCGAAGAGCCTGCAAGAACGATGTCGGGCACCGGTGGTGTCACACTTTGACCTCCCATTTCCAGGTTAATGGTACCGCAGGCGTTTAAGACAGAGTCTCTTACTTCCTCCGAAGTTAACCTTCTCATGTCATAGCGCCAGAGTTTCTGGTTTAATGGATCCTGTGCAAGGGCAAGATCATTGGGCATGGAAGATCTTTTATATGCGTCTGAACTCATGATTACCCTGTGCATTTCTTTAATATCCCACCCGGATTCCATAAATTGAACAGCCAACCAATTGAGTAATTTCAGATGTGTAGGAGGCGTTCCTTGAAAACCAAAATCACTTGCGCTTTCCACAATTCCTCGACCAAAATGGTACTGCCAAATTCGGTTCACCATCACCCGGGCAGATATCGGATTATCTTTGGATCCAATCCACTTGGCCAAGGCCGTTCTTCTCCCTGATGATTTTGCAAGCTTTTGAATGACTGGCTCCGGAGGGCTTAGCACAGCGGGGAAAGCGGGGAAAACTTCCTCCCCTTCTAAAGCAGGATTTCCCCGGCGAAGGACTTTTGTTATTCGCTCTCCATGCTCTCCGACCGCGAGCACTTTATAATAGTCGGATTTTGGCTTCTGGGTGAAATGCCTTTCAAGATCACGAATTCTCGCTTTATACTGCTTATGTAGTCCATCCCCCATCAACTTGTTTCCGTGCTTGCGTATTAGTCCGACAAGATCGACTGCTTCCTCAAAGCATTCGAGTCCTAAATCGATGTATTGTCCTCCAGTGGTCTGACGGCAGTGAACAGCAATGACATTCTTTCCGGTTTGAAGTACATCGGCACTTTCGCGGGTGATGTCATGCGTCTGATACTTGGATACATGACCGGCTTTTTGGAAAACAAGCTTTCCATTAAGATAAACTTTTACATCTTCATCGTGATGTAGAGTCATGCGTAAGGTTTTAGGTATAGCTGCTAGTCGAAAGGTGGTTCTTAACCATAAATCTTTACTCTTCCAGACGGTACGAACATGCGAGCCCGGTGTTCCTTTGGTACCGAAACCACCAAGACCGCTTTTCCAGTCCTGATCATTATACCCAACCTCAATCCATTCGGCTGGTGGGAGTCTTTCTAAATAATTCCATTGGGTACCTTTACCGGTTGCGTTTTGTAGTAAGATGACTGGTTTGGCCCGTGTTTTTTCTGTCTTATGAACGGACTCATCGCTTTCGTATTTGGCGAGGAATTTCTCTTCAAAATCAACGATGCGTCTTTGTAGATCGTTCTTTCGCCCTGTCCAACTTTCGATTTCTTTTTGGTAAGTTATGTTTCCTCTGGAATCTTTTACTTCCATCAGATTGGAGTCACCCCTACCATGCGGCGTAATATTGGCAAAAAAGGAAAGTGTCGAGTAATAGTCTTTGGTCGGAATCGGATCAATTTTGTGGTCATGGCACCTGGCACATCCAACAGTCATCCCAAGAAAGACTTCTGTAGTGGTACGAACAATATCATCGAGGTAATCATAGCGGGCAAGTACCCGGTCGGCGGGTTCATCGTCCCAAATTCCGAGCCGGTGAAATCCGGTCGCGGTGATTGCAGCAGCACTTGGGTTTTCGATTTCATCCCCGGCAAGTTGCTCCAAAATGAACTGGTCATAGGGAATATTTTGATTAAAAGCATTGATCACATAATCCCGATATCGCCATGCCTGAGGTTTATCTCCGTCTCTTTCATACCCATTGGTTTCGGCATAGCGAACGAGATCAAGCCAATGCCTTCCCCATTTCTCACCGTAATGAGGAGAAGAGAGAAGTTGGTCAACCATTTGCTTAAATTTTGTTGGTTCTTTATTGGAAACATAGGCACCCACTTCTTCGGGAGTAGGGGGAAGTCCGATCAAATCGTAATACATCCGCCGAATGAGCGTATGATCCTCAGCTTTTGGATTGGCAGGCAGGTTTTGTTCGGCAAGTCGGGCATGGATGAATCGATCGATTGGATTCGCATGCTCGGGTAAATTTGGAATATTACCGGCGACTGGTTTCGTGTATGCCCAGTGAGATTTTGTTACTTCATTCACCTCGGTGGTGCTGGCATGGCTGTGAGCATTTTTGGGTTCAATTTCGTCTTCCTCGGGGAAGGGGAGTCCCATTTCAATCCATTTCCCCAATGCATCGATTTTATTCTGAGGCAATTTTCCAATCGGAGGCATTTGATGATCCTCATCCTTATATGAAACCATTTCCAGCATCAGGCTGGCGGTTGGATTTTCAAGGTCCACAGATGGTCCGACCTCGCCTCCCTTCAAAATTCCCGCTCTTGTGGTAAGAACCAATTCTGCCCGGACTTTATCTGCACCGTGGCACTTCCAGCAGTTATCTTCGAGGAGTGGTTTTATTTCGTCTTTCCAAAGTGTCAATCCATCCCCAGCGGACAGGGAATGAGCAAGCAGATAAAGTAAAAAAAAGATCTGACTACCAGTTCGGAAAATAGAAAGAATTTTAAGGAAATACTGACTCATCTATAATTAATTTATGTTTACATTTCCGCTGGGCAACATGAGTTCATGCCACGGCTAAAGAAAGATAACCAAGGTTGGTGGAAATTTCATCAGCAGAATGCTTGATTAAGCGGCCTGTCTGTTCGATCTTCTGTTTATCCATCCGTCCTGATGGAGCGACTAACCAGATGGCCCCTGCAACATTATTTTTTTTGTTCCTCACCACAGCACCAATGCAAATTTGACCTTCCATTTCTTCCTCCCGATCCACCGCATAGCCCAGTTGGCGTACTTGGGTGAGTTCTTTGTGTAATTTTGCCTGGGTGGTTATTGTTTTGGATGTGAAACGGGTAAGCTTGAGGTTTGATATTATCTGACCAGATTCTACATCAGACAGGGCAGCCAAGTATGCCTTACCCGGGGCCGAGGTGTGCAATGGAAAACGTAAGCCCGGTTTTACCTTAAAACTGAAATTGTGCAGACCATCAATTTGTTCCAACACAATTCCTTCATCCTCCACAATGGTTCCCGCCAACATACTTTCTCGGGTTTCATCCCTCAGTTTATAAAGATATGGAATGACCGATTC
>JAQXBH010000170.1 GCA_029252505.1 Opitutales bacterium
ACATCCTATCTTGCACAACTCTCTAAACAACAAAAGGAACTCAGTAAAATGGCTAAAGAAGGTCATTCATCCACTTTTTTAGTAAGAAGACAGGAGATCGCACTTCACCAATGGGAAGCAATATCCAAGGTCTTTACTTACGAAAGGCGGGGTATCCCTCCTGCCATTAAAAACTCCAGTCGTGAGCAAGGAAAGTTATTAGACACAATGGAAAATATTTCTGCTACTAAAAATGAATTTGCTCAACAAGTTGAAAAATGGAGTAGGATGGTTGAACAATTTTATAAAGAAACGGAAAGAAACCTTTCCAACCAAGTAAATCACAACTTTGCACAGGATCGAAAAAATTTATTTTATAATTTAGGATACACATGGAGTCATCTTAAAAAACTTGCTACGGATTGGAAAACACTAGAGCAAAACTCGGAAATTGAAAAATCATCAAGCGAACAATTAAATCGAGAAATTTTATTCAATATTGATGAGCTTAGTATGCGCTCGGAAGTTGAACATTCAAGAAAAGATCCAAATTCCGGCTTTGTTAAAGATGCCGGTCAAGCCTCCAGGGCCCTCCTCGAACTTAAACAAAAATTGAATGACCCGTCAGTGGAAAAACCTGAACAGGTAGAAAACCTATCCGATATTTGCCTATTAATTTCAGATTCTTTTCGGGTGCTTGAGATGTATCAAATTGTTCTTCAATCAGCCAAACAGGCAGTGTATTTCACCAACTTGGAAAAACGATCCATTCAGGGGGCAAAAGCGACAGGAGAAAGAGCCAGACAATGGGCGATGGCAGTATCCTTTTGGGAACCCACATCCAATTTTCTGAGCGAGGCAAATCTCCCGAGAGATGCTGTCGATATTCTGAGGGCGCTCAATACGAAATCATTTGTAAAAGAAATCTCAAAGGAAATGAAAAACCGAGTTAGTCGACCAGATAATCAATTCTCGGGAATGGATAAACAGGGGGAGGATATAATTGCAGAATTGGAAAAAGTTCTCCTTCTCTTAAAACCCGAGGCTACACAGGCGAGAAAAACAATAAATGAACTTGCACCCAGCTTGGCCGAACTTGCCAGGGCATTATCAAAACAAACGCGAACCAGGCAAAAAGAAGCGGAAGAAATCAAGAATAAGGAGGAACAGGAATTAGCAGAAAACAGGAAAGAATCGATTTCTTTGCAAGATAAACAACGAGTCCTCAATCAAGATATAGACTCATTTACAATTGCCTTAAGACAGGAAGCTGGGGTTCAAAACTTAGTGGATAAGGAAGGCAGGGAAATTGCACGGGATGCTGATGATGCAGCCGCACTCGTACAGACCAGAAAAAAATCTGTCCAGGAAAATCTGTCCGATGCCCTTCAGGCAAATACAATTGCTGATCAGAATGAAGCACTGGAATCAACCATCGAAAACCAACAGAAATTAGCCGAGGCTCTCGATTTAATCGCAGACCATTTTGAAAAGGTTAATCGAAAGAAAGATACTTCCGAAACAAGAGAAGAACTAAGAAAAGTAGAAGAAGAACTTGGGATTAAAGAAGAAATTGAAAAACAATTTTCCCAGGCCGAAAAACTCGGCGAACTCGCAAAACTTCCCCCAGAAGCACTGCTTGCGGAACTTGAGAAGGAATTGAAAAAAAATCAACCGATGAAGGAAGAACTTTCTGATATATCAAAAGAAACCATTGAAGAAGCAATTGAAGATCTCGAGGAAGCAAAAAAAGAAGAAATGGAATTGGCTAAAAAACTTGAATCCAGTGATCCAGAACTGGCTAAGAAAAAGAACGAACTTGCTAAGAAACTCGAACAAATTGCAAAAGAGTCCGAAAATCTAGCTAAAAATCAAGTGAAGCAAGCAGGGGGAAAAAGTGAGGATCTACTGCCTGAAAGTACTTCAGAAAAAATGAAACAGGCCAAAGAAAATTTAGAAGAAGTTGCTAAGCAAACAAAGGATACCGCAAAGCCTGCAAATACAGCACAAGCATTGAAGAACGATGCCAAGGAATTGGCACAAGCTCTAAACGAAGCTCTGGGTGTTCTTAATGACGCCAATGAGAAAATTAATAATCTCGCCAACCTGACTCCAGAGGATGCGAAAAAAAGAGCAGAACTAGCTAGATCAAAACTAGATGAAGCCCTTGAAACACTGGCTGAAAAAAAGGAGGTTGAAAAGGAACTGAAGCAAAAAGCGGATAGGGCCAGAAAAGAAGCGGCAGAAGCAAAAGCGGTTGTCGAAAAAGCACAACAGGAAGAAGCATTTAAAAAGAAAAATGCCCAGAAAACTGCCCAGGATGCTTCCCTCCAACCTGAAAATCAAGTGGCTCAAAAAGAGGCTAAAGAAGCTATTCTTCAAGCACAAAAAGCCGAGGATGATAAACAGAAAAAAGAAGAACTGGCTAAAAAGGCAATGGAACAATCCGAACAGATTAATGAAGAATTAGCGGTGGCAAACCAGGAAACGGAAGCTCAAAAAGAGGAGACTGAACAAAGACGGGATCTTGCAAATTTAACCGAAAAACAGGCCAAGGAGTTCGATAATCCGGACACGCAAAAAAAAGCACAATCCAATGCCAAACAGGCAGCTCAAAAAAGTAAGGAAGCTAAGGATAAAGCCAAAGAATTAGAAAAAAAAGCTCTCGAGGTAGCAAAGCAATTGGAAGAATTAGATAAAGCAAGTAAACCTGCACAGGAAGAAATGGTAAAGGGACTGGAACAGCAGAAAGAGATTGCCGAACAAGTTTTTGAAGCTGCGGATGAATTAGCCCGTACCGCAAGACATGAGGAAAGAATGGATAATGAACAGGTTGCTAAGGAAATTGCGGATGTGGCCAAAAATTCTCTTGAGGTAGCCCAAGAAGTAATTCCAAAAACAGCACAGGCTTTACAAAATGAAGCTCTTTCAAATGAACTCAAAGATCTTGCCACGCAAGCAAACAAGTTAGCATCGAAGACAGATGATAGAAAACTTAGTGATCCACTAAAGCAGGCAGCGGAAGAAACTTTAACATCACTCGATGGGAATCAAGGACTTGATCAAATCAAGGATGCAGCCAAAGAATTTGCGCAGCAGGCACAACAGGCAGCGGAAGAATTTGCACAAGCAGAAGAAAAAACGGCTCAAACTAATGAAGAAATGCAGAAGAAATCTGAAAAAAAAGATGAACAGGCCAAAGCCGCAAATCAATTGGCACAGGATGCAAACAAAGAAGCAAAATCACTGAAAAAAGAGGCTCAAGATTTGGCGAGTCTTGCCAAGGAAGCACAGGGAGAATCAGAAAATGCCGCGGCTAAGAGTAGACAGGAACCAAATAATCCTGAGACCACGGAAGCCTCTAAGCTTGCTCAGGATGCTGCGAAAACCGCTCAGGAAAATGCAGATAAGGCGAATGTGCAAGCACTTGAGGCTATGGAAACACAACATAGTCTTGCCAAGAAAGCCGAGCAGTCCAGCCAAGAGGCAAAGGACGCAAAAAATAAAGCGAACGAAACCAAAAAAATGGCTGAAAGTATTTCCCAACAAGCCCAGGAAGCGGAAGAACTCGCTGACTCCGCACAAGAATTCTATGAGGATTTACCCGACAGTCCGGTTTTTTCTGACTTAGTTCAGGATAATGACCCCCTACCCTCGCCAAGCGAGGCGTTGGCTAATACTACGGATCAACTCGATGAACAAATCGATTCGCTGTCACGTTTAAATTCGGAAGAAGCCGAAAATTCACAAATAAATACCCAAGCAAACATACCATCAATGGAGTCTAATCTTGCTTCTAATCCCAACACGCAAGCTAACCCCTTACCTACTCAACCAACTACTAACGAGAATAGTGAGGATACTGCGACTACCCTTCCGTCGAGCCTCCCTGATGGTTCTGCCAGCCAAAATGAACTTTCGGATATTGTCTTGGATTCTCCCGAAAGGGGTGAACTTGCTTCTAATAATAAAGTAACCCCCTCCCCCAATCAACCAACAGGAAGTGAGAATCCTAGTGAGAGTGCAACTACGAATCCAACAAGTCCCCCTGATGGCTCTCCAAGGCAAAATGACTCTTCGGATATTACATTGGATTCTCCTGAAGTAGCACAGGCTCTGGCTCAAACATTAGACTTTTTAGATCAGGCCTTAAATTCGTCCAGTAATCCATTTGCCACTGAGGGACTTAATGGTGAAGAGGATCAAGCAGGCGAACAGAATACTCCCACTGAAATAACTGGTAACGAAAATAGCGAACCTGGAGAACCGGGTAAACCTAAACCAAGGCACGGACACGGGGCTGGCGGACACTACTCGGGTAATGGAGCACTTAGCAATGCAAGCGCCCAGGCGATGATTGCCGCAGCAAGAGCATTAGCAGAAGCTTCGCAAACCCAGTCACAGGCAATGGCTCAGGCTCGATCTCCCATACAAAACACTTTTAATGGAACCAATTCATTAGAATCCAATGATCAATCCTATAGGGAAGAACAGGATCTGACATTTCAGGAAATCCCAGAATTGGATAAAGAAGAGTTTGAAGAATGGGGAAAACTTCCTCCAAAACTGGCAAAAGATTTAATGGAGTCCCGGAGGGAAAATGTATCAGGTGATTATCGCAATCGAGTGGAAGCGTATTTTCGGGCAATGGCAAGTAAGGCCCGAAAAATTAAATGATGATGTTCAAAGAGAAACTTTTTTTTATTCATAAAATGCAAACCGTATTTTATTTTCTTCTTTCTATTTGTTGCATACCCCTGACATATTCCGAGGAATCAGAGCAGGATGACAGTACGGTCTGGGAAAACCCTTTTAAAAAAGACAAAGTTGATCGGGCGATTGAAAAAGGAATCCAGTTCATTTTAAAAAAACAACAGGATGATGGATCTATAAATGATAAAGGGAAAAAAACGGCTATGACCGCTCTATCGCTTATGTCCATGGCTGCAGTTGGACATCAACCGATTCACCCCAATGAATTTGGGCGGGCCATGCAAAGTGCATTAGACTTTATTTTACTGGATGAAAATCAGGACGACCGGGGATATTTTGGAAACAAAGATGGAGGTAGAATGTACGGCCATGGTATCGTAACCTTGATGCTTTCAGAAATGCTCGGTATGGGTATGAATAAAGAAACCGATAAAAAAATTCGTGATCAATGCCAGGAAGCCATTAATTTAATTTTAAAAGCTCAGAAGGTAAAAAAGAATCCGGCACAACAAGGAGGTTGGAGGTACAGTCCCGATGCGAGAGATGCGGACCTGTCCGTTTCTGTCTGGCAACTGATGGCTTTACGCTCTGCTAAAAATTCAGGTCTTGATGTTCCCTCTTCTGCAATCTCCAATGCAGTTTCTTATCTAGAACGTTCCTATAAATCGAAATTACTCAGCAATGGTGATCCTGCTGAAAAAAAATCTGGTTTCGCTTATCAACCAGGTGGTGCGGCCGAGTATACGACATCTGCCGCAGGTCTTCTTGCCATGCAGGTTTGCGGGGAATATGAATCTCCCTTTGTTCATGGTGCAGCTAATTGGTTGCTTGATCACAAGCCAGAAAAAAGCAGAAAGTTTTTCTTTTATGGTACTTATTACTACGCCCAGGGCATGTACCAGCGTGGAGGAGATCATGCCAATAAGGCGAGAGAACTGGTAGAAAATATTCTCTTAGAGTTACAACGAGAGAATGGATCATGGGCTGGAAGTGGCTCGGAAGCCGGTGCCGGTGAAGTTTATTCGACCAACCTCGCCATTCTCGCTTTAGCAGTTAAGTACCACTACTTACCGATTTACCAAAGGTAATAGTTCACAATTTATAAACTTCAACCGCATTTTTTCCTTCTATCTTAATCTTCTCATCTGTGGATAAAGTGGAAATAAAATTACGGCAAATTCCCACCCATCTTTCATATTCGACTGCAAGACGGGCAACTGGCCAATCAGAACCAAACATCATCCTCTCCGGTCCAAAGCATGACAAGGCGGTTTCCATGTAAGGTTGCAGGTCATCTAGAGACCAGTCCTGCCAATTCGCTTCAGTTGCCATTCCAGATAATTTACAAAAAACATTTTCTCGCTGTGAAAGATCTTTTATTTGAGTTGCCCAAGGCTCAAACATGGCATCTTTGATTCTTGGTTTAGCTACATGATCCAAGACAAAAACAAGGTCGGGGTGTCGATCCACAAATTCGATCGATGCAGCAAGTTGCCTTTCATAAATTAGAATATCATAAACCAAATTTAATTCCTTTAATAAGGAGACACCCCGATTGAAATCTGAACCTAATATAAATCGATCGTCCGGTTCGTCCTGTACCACATGCCTTACCCCTTTGAGCCATGGATTAGAGGCATATCTTTCCAATAGAGATTCCACATTGGAATCCGCAAGAGGAAACCATCCAACTACACCCTTTATAAAGTCGTATTCTTGGGAATGTGATAAAAGTTTATCCGTCTCTTTTAATGATTGAGAAGCCTGAACCGAGAGCACACCATCAATTCCCGCATTTTTAATTTGTTTATATAAATCTTCAGGCCCGTAATTCTGTTTGAGAATTTCCATCTGCTCATTCATCCAGGAATATTCTACCGGTTCGTATTGCCAAAAGTGATGGTGTGAATCTATTTTCATTTTAATTGGGGTGGTTTTGATTTTCTCTTCATTTCCAAGAGTACTTGATTCCAGTTTTTTTGAGCTAAATTTGCCTTCATTTTTCGATATCCTACCCCATAGGCAAGGCTTGTATTGTTTTGTAAATTCTCTAATAAGACTGATGCCAACTTACTCTTCTCTTTTTCCAAAACTGCTGAAGAAACTAAATTACAAAATCCCTCCACCACGGGAGGACTGGAATCAATAAACCTTTCATTTAACCACACATGTGCAAATTCATGAGCTAAAACTGATTCACATTCGATGTAGGGTAATCCATACAGGATATAAATTCGATGATCAAAAGTCGTACCCGGATTGCGACCACCCCTTACAATTTTATATTTCGTTAAGGTCAGGCCTCTGAGATTTCCGCGGGCATTAATTTTGAGTGCTTCTTGATTAAGTAGACCACGATCCACCAGCCGAATGGACAGTTTTCCTACTGGTTTTGAAATTCCAATATTAGTTAGGGTCTTCCAAACCCTTTTTTCCACTTCTTTTAGAATGGGACCTTCAAACACACCATCTTTTAAGCATGTACTACAACTCATTCTACCATCAGCAAAAAACTGCTTAGGATGAGCATCGCGTTTTACAAAAATTCGGGAACATGTTCCACATAGCCCTGTGGATTGAAAATGCTTCACATGAACCATTCCCTTCCATGCATCCCGTCGAAATTGATCGCCTCCCCTAAACCCTGAACGACAAACCATGCATCGAAAACAACTCGTGTGATATTTTACTCCACCTGCATCAATAGTGCGTGAACCCAAGCTCTTTGAACAGACGGGGCAACGCGTTACTTTCTTCCAGTTTCGTACATACTCTTGATCCGATTGAATAAAGCGAGAGAGAGAGAAATGGTACTCCCTTCCTTTTATTAATAATCCAATACGATCTCCCAGCACTTCAAAGAGTTCACCGTTAGACTTACTTCCTGTTTTTGTTGTCCAAGTTCTCCCCCATATTACAGAGAAAAAAAGAAAGAAAATGAAGTAAAAACTGGCTCTCGGTAAGCCCATTTTAAATCTAAGAGGAAAGTAATTTTTCCCAATGTTGGATTCGTCCCTTAATCTCAAAAGGTCCTGGCATACCCGGCCTTTCTCTTTTAGAAAATGCACGCTCTAAATTAAATACATCTCTCCAATTATCGCCCAATTCCGGGCAGACCTGTATTGCCTCAGCTTGTTCCAATTCAGGCAGGCCGATATTTTTCTTTTCCGATAGTGCGACTAATTCACCAATATAATGATGAGCGTTACGAAAAGGAACTCCACGCTCGACCAGGTAATCAGCAAGATCTGTGGCCAAAAGAAGTGGATCGGAGGCAGCTTCGCGGCATTTCTCTTCATTAAAAGTTGAGGCAGATAAACAGCCAGACACAACAGCGAGGCACAGACTCAATTGATCATAAGAATCAAAGACTGGTGGTTTATCTTCTTGTAAATCACGGTTGTAAGTCAAGGGAAGGCCTTTTATAGCGACACATAAATTTTGAAGATTACCAACAATACGGCCAGTTTTACCTCGAATTAATTCAAAAGAATCAGGATTCTTCTTTTGGGGCATAAGAGAAGATCCTGTAGTAAAGGAATCAGGTAATTGAATAAATCCGAATTCGGAGGAATTCCACAATATGATATCCTCCGACAAACGGGAAAGGTGTAAGGAGCAATTGACACATGCCATTGCAAACTCAAGAAAAATATCTCGATCCGCTACCGCATCCATTCCATTTGCCGTAATCCTAGGTTCTCCTGATTGATCCACAAAACCTAACACCTTCGCAGTAAATTCCCGATCAAGTGGTAATGTGGAACCTGCAATTGCACCCGAACCAAGCGGACAGACATTAGCATGGTTAAGCACCTGAGAAAACCGCTCATGATCGCGACCCAGTGCTTCGATGTGAGCGAGCAAATGATGCCCTACGGTAACTGGTTGAGCACGCTGAAGATGAGTATAGCCAGGTATGGGCAGGAGAGCATATTGTTTTGCAAGACAGAGAATCGAGGACATCGCAATTTCAAGCTTACCACTCAATTGCATACATGCATCTTTAAAAAATAAACGCATGTCAGTAGCGACTTGGTCATTTCTACTTCTTCCTGTGTGTAACTTGGAGGCTGCAGATGTCTTTTCAAAGAGTGCATGTTCCAAGTTCATATGAACATCTTCTAGTTCAATCTTCCAAGAAAATGTCGGGGATTTTATTTCTTCCCGTAATTCTTCAATTCCAACTTTTATTTCCTGAAATTCAATTTCAGTCAACAGACCAACATGAGCAAGCATCGATGCATGGCCCAAGCTGCCTTGGAGGTCATAGGGAGCCAACCTCTTATCAAAAGAAACGGATTCACCAAATACTTGCATAAGAAAGTCGGGCTGTTCCGAAAACCGACCACCCCAGGTTGCTTGTTTATCATCAATTGACATAAAATGGAATCTTCCAAACGAAAGGATTCCCCGCAACCTTAATCAATCAAAAGAAACGAGGATTAAGAAAATATTTCCTTAATCCTGGCTTTTGCATGATCACGGTTCAACTTGGCGATATAATCCAAAGAGATATCTTTGGGACATGCTGCCGAGCATTCGCCGTAGTTTCTACAATTTCCAAAGCCTGAATCATCCATCGTGTTGACCATATTAATAACGCGAGCATCTTTTTCAGCCTGTCCCTGTGGAAGAAGGTTAAGATGGGCTGCTTTAGCTGAAGTAAACAACATAGCAGATGCATTCTTACAGGATGCCACACACGCTCCGCAACCAATACATGCAGCGGCGTCCATTGCCTTATCGGCATCCACCTTAGAAATGGGAATCGAATTTCCATCAGGAGCGCTTCCGGTACGAACGGAAATAAATCCACCCGACTGAATAATTCGATCAAAGGCAGACCGATCTACTATCAAATCACGCACCACAGGAAATGCTTTGGCTCGAAATGGTTCAATTGTAACCGTCTCCCCGTTGTTGAACTTTCTCATATGAAGCTGACAGGTAGTAGTTGAATTCTCAGGTCCGTGGGCATAACCGTTTATGGTAAGGGAACAAGTACCACAAATGCCTTCTCTGCAGTCATGATCAAATGCAACTGGTTCATCTCCCTGTTTAAGGAGTTGTTCATTTAATTGATCAAGCATTTCTAAAAAAGAAGAATCTTCAGAAACATCGTCTAAAACATGAGATTCAAATGACCCGTTTTCAGCGGGTCCGCTTTGTCTCCAGATTTTTAAGGTAAGTTTCATAATAGTATTCTACTTGTAACTACGAACGGCAAGTTTGACATTTTCATACTGCAATTCTTCTTGATGACGAACCGGAGTTTTTCCTTCTCCTTTGTACTCCCAAACTGCAGCATGTGCAAAATTCTCATCATCTCTTGTCGCCTCCCCTTCTTTTGTTTGGTACTCTTCTCGAAAGTGTCCACCACAGGACTCGTTTCGCTCCAATGCATCGCGACAAAGTAGTTCTCCAAAGTCAATGAAGTCTCGAACCCGTCCCGCCCTTTCTAGTTCGACATTTAATCGATCACCAGTGCCTGGTACCAATAAGTTATTTTGAAAGTGATCCCTCAAATCTTGGATTTCTCCAATTGCTTTTTGCAAACCAGTCGCATTTCGGGCCATTCCCGCGTATTCCCACATGATTTGGCCAAGTTGTTTGTGATAAGATCGGGCCGATTTTTTTCCAGAAATCGAAAGTAGTTGACTGGTGCGTTCCTTAACAGACTCCAACACTTCTTTGACCTCCGGACCATCCGGACTGATAGTACCGGCACCCGTACTGGCAAGATAATTCCCCACTGTGTAAGGAATAACGAAATAGCCGTCACTCAAACCCTGCATAAGTGCACTTGCTCCCAATCGATTTGCCCCGTGATCAGAAAAATTAGCTTCTCCCAAAACGAAACATCCAGGTACCGTACTTTGCAGATTATAATCCACCCACAGCCCCCCCATGGTGTAGTGAATTGCTGGATAAATCCTCATTGGACGTTTGTAAGCATCTTCGCCTGTAATCCGTTCATACATTTGAAAAAGATTTCCATATCTTTCTCGAATAGCCGACTCTCCAAGTCGGGAAATCGAATCAGCAAAGTCAAGGTAAACGCCGCGTCCACCCGGACCCACACCACGACTTTCATCGCAAGCTTCTTTCGCGGATCTACTTGAAATATCACGAGGAGCAAGATTTCCAAAACTTGGATATTTCCTCTCCAGGAAATAATCTCTTAGTTCTTCAGCAATATCATTGGGATTCTTATCGCAATTCTTTCCGTCTAATGGAACCCATACCCGACCATCATTTCGAAGGGACTCGGACATCAGGGTTAACTTGGACTGGTGATCGCCAGCAACAGGAATACAAGTTGGGTGAATCTGCGTGAAGCAAGGATTGGCAAAGCCGGCACCTCGTCGGTGAGCACGATAAGTTGCAGTTACATTACAACCCGCAGCGTTTGTAGATAAATAGTAAACATTTCCATATCCTCCCGTGCAAATTAGGACGGCATCTGCAGTCCATGCATCAGTCGAGCCCGAAACCAGATTCCGGGTAATAATCCCTTTTGCATGGCCATCAACAGTAACTAAATCAAGCATTTCATGCCGGGTGTGCATTTGTACCTGACCGGATGCAATTTGGCGGCTCAGGGCACTGTAAGCACCAAGCAAAAGTTGTTGACCGGTTTGTCCACGAGCGTAAAAGGTTCGGCTCACTTGAGCACCTCCAAAAGAACGATTCGCTAACAGACCACCGTATTCACGGGCAAAAGGAACTCCCTGGGCAACACATTGATCAATAATATTAGTGCTGTTTTGTGCTAAACGATAAACATTGGCTTCCCGGGAACGAAAATCGCCCCCTTTCACAGTGTCGTAAAAAAGCCGATGTATACTATCCCCATCATTTTGATAATTTTTGGCTGCGTTAATTCCACCCTGTGCAGCAATTGAATGGGCCCTTCGTGGGGTGTCTTGGTAACAAAAGCAATCAACCTGATAGCCAAGCTCACCAAGAGTGGCTGCGGCCGCACCGCCGGCAAGACCAGACCCGACCACGATGATGCGATATTTCCTTTTGTTGGCCGGGTTGACTAGCTTGGAGGAAAAACGATGGTTGTCCCACTTATCCGCTATGGGTCCTTCTGGAATTTGAGGATCAAGATTCATTATTCAATAGGTTCGAGGTGTTGTTTTTTTCAGAAACTTCAGATACGAAAAAGGAGGGATCATAAAATTCATATAATCCGTGCTTTTGTGCTAATACACTAACGGGAACGATAGAAAATCCCGCAAAGATGATCCACGCATATCCAGACGCGATTAAATTAAGTTTTCTTTGCCAAGCTTCGGTTCGTAATCCGATCGATTGAAAGACGCTTGAAAACCCATGGGCTAGATGCCTGCAAAGTAGAAACATCGCCACCACATAAAAGACTGAAATAATCTCATGTTTAAATCCCGCTAAAATCATAGAAAATGCATCGTGGATTTCAAAATCTCCTGTCGATCCAACCGTGGTAGTCATCTCAGCGTATTCCGGGTAGATAGTTCGGATAGTAAAATGAAGGAGATGAAAAACAATAAATGCGAGTAATATTGATCCCGTTAGTCCCATTTTCAATGATGTCCAACCCGCTCTCTTTGTTACCTCCACTTCGTTGTTGTCTGGTCGGGCTTTTCGATTCTCAATAATCAAGGAATATGCAGTCCAAGCATGGATGACGACTGAAGCTAATAAAAACAACCGAGAACCCCAAAGAATAAACCAGGGTAAAGTTTGAAGAGAGTGTGCATAGGCATTGATCTGTGCTTGTCCGGCAAGGACTTGAAGATTTCCAGCCATGTGCACGAAAACAAAGCCAATGAGAACTAAGCCGGTCAAAGCCATAAGGTACTTTTTTCCAAGGGACGAACTGAACATAATAAATATTTATTCTAAATTAGTGAGAGGACAAACATTTGACGGGTGCAAATATTGTATTTTGACTAGATACGCATCTTTACTTAGAAGTAATATTAGAAATTCCGCAAGTATGTTTACATTTTTTTAATCCTTGGTAATAAAACAACAACTTTATAAAAACTTTGTTGCCAGAAATTAAGACAGGGTTTCTTTTCAAATAGAATGACAAAAAATCAATGAAATATATATTCATTACAGGAGGAGTGGTTTCATCCTTGGGAAAAGGCTTAACTGCTGCCTCCTTGGGTGCACTTTTAGAGCAAAGAGGATTAACCACCAGGATTCAAAAATTTGATCCTTACTTAAATGTAGACCCGGGGACGATGAGTCCATTCCAACACGGAGAAGTCTATGTGCTCGATGATGGTGCTGAAACTGACCTTGACCTTGGGCATTACGAACGATTTACATCCGGCAAGCTTTCAAGGTTTAATAATTTAACCAGTGGCCAAATTTATGAATCTGTCATTCGCAAGGAAAGACGAGGTGATTACCTGGGAAAAACGGTCCAGGTAATTCCCCATGTTACCAACGAAATTAAAGATCGAATTTATGCTGCAGGAGAGGGAGTTAATGTTTTAATTACTGAAATTGGAGGGACAATCGGCGACATCGAAGGACTTCCATTCACCGAAGCGATGAGGCAGTTTGCATCCGAGGTAGGAAAGGCAAATGTTCTGTTCCTGCACATGACTCTACTACCCTCTCTCCGGGCAGCAGGTGAACTGAAAACCAAACCCACTCAACAGAGTGTTGCAAAACTACGTGAAATTGGAATTCAACCTGATATATTAGTATGCCGGACTGAACAGCCAATTACCGAAGAAATAAGAGAGAAAATAAGTTTATTCTGCAGTGTAAAAAAGGAAGCAGTAATTGAGGAGCAGGATGTAAATCATTCTATTTACGAACTTCCCCACATGCTCAAAAAGGAAGGCCTGGATGAACTCGTCATCTCGATTCTTGGCCTCGATGCACCGGCGCCCAAGCAGGATGACTGGGAAGAAGTGGTTCACCGCCTACTCAATCCGAAGCATAAAATTAAGATCGGTATGGTGGGAAAATATCTTGATTTACAAGACTCGTACCTTTCGGTGAATGAATCAATTGTACACGGAGGAATTCGAAACGACTGCGAAGTTGAAGTTTCTTACATCGATGCAGAGGATATCGAACATAAGGGCCCAGACGCATTACTATCAAACCTGGACGGTATTCTTGTCCCCGGTGGTTTTGGCGATCGCGGAACGGAAGGAAAAATAATGGCATCTCGTTTTGCTCGAGAGAATAATATCCCTTACTTTGGACTTTGCTTGGGAATGCAGATCGCAGTGATTGACTTTGCACGGAATCAACTCGGTCTGACGGATGCCAACAGTACGGAGTTTAATCCCAACACTCCCCACCCCGTAATTGATATCATGGGAGAGCAAAAAGAAATTAAAGACAAGGGAGCAACGATGAGATTAGGTGCTTGGCCATGTACTCTTGAAAAAGGAAGCCTGGCCTACAATTCCTATGAAAAAGAAAGTATTTCCGAAAGACACCGTCACCGTTTTGAATTTAATAATCAATACCGTGAACAACTTGAAGAAGCCGGGCTATTAATATCTGGAACGAATCCGGACCGTGGTCTTGTGGAAATTGTTGAAGTAAAAAACCATCCATGGTTTGTAGCCGTTCAATTCCACCCGGAATTCCAGTCCAAGCCCAACCAAGCTCACCCACTTTTTGCCTCTTTTGTGGAGGCGGCATTGGTCAAAAAGCTTGAATCATGCAACCAAGAAACTGGATCTGCAAAATAGAGTCTTTTATTACTGTCCAATTCAGGGCAAGTTTTCAGGTGGTATTAACGATCCGATCGATCTAGAAATTTCGATATATTTGGAATCATTTACAAATGATTGATGCCCATACCCATCGATACCCGCCAGAGGTTTTTTTAAATCCTCAAAAGTTTGCTCACAGTCAGGGAGAAAATCACTGGCTTACATTAATCTCACCGACCAATGGAAATAGCTTACAGGGTTGGTCATCGAGGGAAAAAATGATTGCAGATATGGACAGAGCGTCAGTCCAAAAAGCAGTTCTACTGGGCTGGTACTGGGAAAATCCAGACACCTGCATTCTCCAAAATGACTGGCATGCCGAGTGGATTAAAGAAGACCCCGAGAGGTTTTACGCATTTGCAACTATTCACCCGTCGATTCAAAATCCTGTCGATGAGTTAAAAAAAAGACAGGAACAGGGATTTGTGGGAATAGGAGAGATTCATCTAGGTGTTCAAGGATTCTCAATGCAAGATCCAGCTTGGATAGATTGCATTAAATTTGCCTCGGAATTGGGTTGGCCAATTAATTTTCATGTTACTGAACCAATCGGGCATGAACATCCCGGACGCATTCCCACACCACTAGAAGATTTCCTCTGGTTGGCACGCGAATTTCCAGAACTGAAGATCATCCTTGCCCACGCCGGTGGATTGTTTCCTTTTTATGAACTTAATCCAAAAGTTCGAATTGACCTAAAAAATGTTTATTATGATTTGGCCGCGTGCCCACTTCTCTACGACTCTTCTATTTATCGAAAATTAATCGATACTGTGGGGCATAAAAAAATTATCTGGGGTTCTGATTATCCATTGAAAATTTTCCCAAAGCTTCAACATAAGCCTGACTTCTCGACATTTATAGAAGAAATTCTTAAAGTAGCAGAACTAAACGATGATGAAAAGCATGCACTCTTTCACCAAAACATTTTTTCACTCCTTTCATGTTAATTGAATTCAATCAAGTTAAGCCTGAGCCGATTCCCAAGCAAATGGTCAATCGATCAGATGTTTGGGGAACCCATTTAAATATCGAACCAAAAAGTTTTACCCTCATCTCCGCACACTCAGGAAAAGGGAAGTCCACTTTGCTTCACCTTTTATACGGTCTACGAAATGACTACTCGGGGGAAGCATCTATTGATGGCCAGTCTGTGGAAAAAAAAGGGGCGTCCGATTGGACTAGGTTAAGAGGCCATAAGATTGCCCTGCTTTTCCAAGAACTCAGACTTTTCCCCAAGCTCAGCGCCCAGGAAAATATTGCTTTAATTCCAGAGGCCAATCCACAGGTTCCAACGGGAACGGAGATGGCAGAACGATTAGGCATGAAGGAATTTCTTTCCAAGCCAATCGAAAAGCTCTCCTTTGGGCAACGGCAACGAATTGCGATAATAAGAACTCTTCGAAAACCATTTAAACTTCTCCTTCTAGATGAACCATTTAGTCATCTTGATAAGAAAAATGAAAACCTAGCCTCCTCATTAATAGAAGAAATTGCCAGGGCAAATGAAGCTACCGTTCTTGTTACCTCTCTGGGCGAATCCCCGCCCCTTCCCTTTGACCGTACTCTCTCATTGTGAAACAGTCCTTTCCAAAATCAATCCTCCAGTCATGTTTGGATGTATCCGGGCCAAGGCGGGAGTTATGGATTGCCTCACTCGGATGCCTTATTGGATCGACTCTCCTCATTCTTGCGATTCAACTTTATCAGGATACCTCCTCATTACTGGATGAGAAGGAAGTGGCAAAAAACTATTTCACCTTAAACAAAAAGGTGGAAGGAGGGGCCTTGATCAACCTTGGTAAAAATGAACGAACTTTCTCCACTGAAGAACTGAATGAAATTAAAACCCTTGAGGGTGTGCAAAGAATCGGCGGCTTTACCCGTAATCAATTTCCTCTCACTCTGTATATTTGGCCATCTGGAAAAGTTGGACTAGGGGCAGCTGCAAAGACAGACCTTTTCTTTGAATCAATCCCCGATGAATTTCTAGACTTCATCCCCGAGGACTGGCACTGGGATGAAAACTCTCAGATAGTACCCATTATGGTTCCCAAGTTCTACCTCGACCTATGGAATTTTGGTCTCGCCCCTTCCAGGGTTGAATACCCTGCCCTTTCCACTGATGCCGCAACCGGAATGCCGATCGAACTCTTCATCGGAAAAAACAGGGAGACTACTTTAGAAGGTCGCTTTGTGGCATTTAGTAAACGAATCAATAGCGTACTCGTACCCAAAAACTTCCTTGAATGGGCCAATAAGAAATTCGGTAAACCCGAAGCAAATGACTTTTTATTTCTTTGGAAAGAGGGTTCCATTGACGGTCCTCCTATTACCCGCTCCACTCTTGCCATGCTTCGAAACGAGCCAGAATTTAAAAACTGGGAAATTTCACCACTTGAAAACCCTGCTGAACGTTCCCCCGCAACTCAGGCTCTTTTAGAAGAAAAGAAGAAAACCGGCCCCTCCCGGATCATCCTTGAGGTCGAGGATAATCCCAGTACCTCATTTACTTCCCATATTCAAAAAAAAGGATATGAAATCAACCGGGAATTTCCAGAACAGGATATCATTAAAAAAGCAATCCAAACACTTTTTCTTGGAATGGTTGGAATTGGTGCTCTGCTTTCCCTACTTTCAATTACCACTTTTGCCACCAGTTTTCGTCTAGTCGTTGCCCAGGCAAGCGAACAGGCAAAAAATCTCCTACTCCTGGGTTTCTCCAATGGACAGGTGTCTCATGTAATATTTACCCGGTTCCTCCGACTTTTTATTTTTATTTTAGGGGGTTCGATTATGGCTGGTTACACTCTGAAATCACTCTTAGCCAACCAAGCAAATGAATACGGAATTACCATATACAATGGGCTTTCTTTTCAGACTTTTGCCTATATTTTCGTCTATGGTCTAATTTATATTTTTATAAATCAGCGAGTAATCGAAAAATCGGTAGGTAGATTGATTGATTAATCTAAAGCTTTACTACAGCTATTAAATTCAATCTGTTGTAAATAATTACTCGGATATTACTTTTGGTTCAATTGATTCATTTCTCGTTGCCGACTCATAGTAATCGACCCCAGCCTTAATCGATTGTAAAGGAATACTCAATTCAGTTGAAACTCTTCCCTGTCCCAGTTTGGCACTTCCCGTTACAGCGGGAATATCTAATTCCAAAAGACCATCCAATGCATCTCCGAAATTAAGTCCACCGGTTGTCTCAACGATGTTCATAACTAACTCGACATAGCGGGCGATATCAATTCGCCATTTAAAAATCTCACCTTTTTCCAGCTTAATTTGTTCTCCAATATTATTTTTCACCGGGATACCCGATTTTACCGTGCTCAATACTTCAAGGAGTTTTGGCTTACTGGTGGCTGAAATATATAAACCGTTATAAACCATGAAATAAGCAGAGGTATTGGAATAGGATGTAAGATTAGGAAGGTCTATATTGTCACTTTCATTTGCATCCATGATCACATCAAAGCGAAAAATTTTATTATTATCCAATACGGAATCCTCGACAAAGTTAATTTCATATTTAAGACCCGAATTTTTAATCATATCACTAAGAAACATTTCTTGAATCAGGGAAATTGATTCGTTTGAAAACTTCTCCCATTCCTCGGAGGAAATCTGCGTTCCACCCAGCTGTACCACATTTATTGGATTTTCAGCATCATCAGAAGTGCTGTAGCTCATCACAGCTTGCCCGTCATAAAGTTTGCTTCCTTCACGAACCAAAGAAATGAGTTTTGAAGCGGATTCTTTGGATTTCGGGTGAGTCAGCCCTTTTTCAATTCTGCTAACAAAATATTCTGTATAGTGAACCAAGCTTTCTGGATCAAGGTTGACCAACATATCCATAAAGCCATCACTTTTAATGTATTGAGAAGCATCTAAAGTGGGCAACTCGGGCTGCGCAGAAAATAAAGAAAATAACTCCGTATCCTTTTGAGCAGAGACTGTAGTACGAGTCAAAATTTCTTCTGTAGAAAGAGAAACATCGAACTTCACCGCTTCAATTGTGGCCAATTCATCCAGGGAAACAGAAGTGAGATTACCCAAGTGCGATTGTACCTCAGATGGAAAAGGAGTCATGGAAAGGCCTCCCATTACCGAAGATTTCATTTTTTCTAAATCCTTAAAAAGAAACTTTAGTCGTCCACCAATTTCAATATCATCGCTTGGTACTTCTTTTACAAAAGCCATAAGTGAGGACCAATCTTTCACATCTTTGAATACTATAGGATTCATCGTTGCTAATGTCCATCCATCAACTTCCATTATTTTCATACCTACATTCTCTGCCTGTTTTTGGACCGGACTTTCGGGTTTCAATTTCACCGCGAGAATAAAGCTGGGTTGAGCACCCGTAGTAATATCATCAAACAATACTATTGTGACAGGTGTATCCGGATCGATTGAAACTAATGCGGGATCACCTAAAGCCATCCCGGCTAAAGCAGGAAGCATTGCAATTTCGGGACCCGGTTTCACTACCTGTCCCACCGCAACTATTTTTTGTAAAAGCTTTGAGATACTTACCGTCTTGGCATATCCAACTGGTTTGGACTCAATTCCGGCTACCACGATCTCAGGAACGAGCGGAGGGAGAACTTTAATTTCAGTCTCATAATTCGAGGAAGCATTATTTTTTCCGCAACTAAAAATAAGAAGAAAAGCGGGAAGGAGGATAGAGAGATATGGTTTTTTCATAAGGAAGAGGAATAAAGAATTTTTCATGGGAAGAATTTTAATATTAGTAAGAAAACCCAATCAGAGTAGAGAAGAAATGAACCCGAGATCGAGACAATTTTTTCGCTTTTCCGAGAATATTTTTCGAGTTTATGCGACAATCTCCTAGACGAATTCATTTATTTAAAGTAAAAATCGGCAACAATTATGA
>JAQXBH010000176.1 GCA_029252505.1 Opitutales bacterium
TGACTAGGTGCAGGGGGAGCATAGGTTCCAATTCCTCCTAACGCAGGAACTGCTTCGCCCTCCATTACCGCTTGACCAATCCCAGCTCCAAGACCAGCGAAACCTGCTGCGGCACCCACCGCAGGGCTTCCTATACCTGCCCCTATTCCTTGGGACGGAAAGTTGTATGCGTAAACCTCAGACCCTTTTCCTACTCCCGGCATCGTGCCTTTTCCAAAGCCGGCACCATCCTTAGCAAAATCTCCCACGGCACCAAGTTCCTCATCGTCAAAATTTCCGCGGCGAGCATCTGGGACAAAATTACCCACATCAACTCGATCATTTCCACCGCGGTCCAATCCAATATCTTTTCGATCCAATCGGGCCACTGTATTGTCGTCATTGTCATCGATAATAATAAGTTCGTCATCGTCTAATCTAGCTAATCTACGATCCAACAAGCCAACATCGACATCTTCCTCAACCAATACCCGATTTCGGTTCCCGCGTATTCGACCGTTCCCACCATTGCCTCCAACTACTCGTCCGTCACCTAAGTCATTCCCAGCAAGTCGAAGGTGGCGATCATCGTTATCCACATAAACGATGTCATCATCGTTATCACCAATCACCGCAGTGATCTTTTCGTCCCCTAGTACAACTCCTTCAAGACGATCATTGTAAGCGACATTGGCACCGGCAATAATTCCACCGGAATTTACGGTGACGAATCGCTCCACTGAATCTGTTACCTCTCCAGATTTAGGGTCTTTGACAGTGTAAATTACTTTGTATTGCCCAGGAGTAGAAACATCAACAAAAGAGACTGTTTCGACAAATGCGGTGAGGTCTTCATCCCCATCAATCGCCGTGTAACCTGGGTCCACCCAAAGTTTACCAACCGGCCAAGGTATGCTAGTGCCTCCCGTTAAGGTAATGACAGAAGGTTCTTTCTCTGTTCCCTCTGAGGCATTAACGATTTCGCCCTCCCCTACAACAGAGTCTTCTGCCACAACATCTGGAGATTGTTCAGAACCCCAAAATAAGAGGCCTGCAAATCCTAAAGCAAGAACATAACCGGCCGCTAAACTGGATAATGCAATGGTTCGGTGTTTCGGATTGAGATTCTGTTCGTCAGACTGCGTCTCTACCACAGAATTTTCTTCAGTCGTCGAATCCGTCGTTTCCTCTTTCTTCTCTTCCTTCTTCATTATTAGTGCTTTCTTTAGTAGTTTGGATTGTAAGGTTTTTGTACTGATTGAATGCTAAGTGAGACATTACAATTTGTCCGAGAATAATGGCTAAGCCAAATAGCAGAAAAAACGGATTGGACAGCAAACTCGTCTGAACTACACTCAAAAGAACACAAAATAGTAATGTTGCACCTAAAGTAAGGGAAATAAGAAGTTCTTTGGACATTTATTATATAATTCTTACGGTTTTAAGTATATGCAAGGCAAAAGAGTGCTCATTTGAGTAATTTCACCCATCAACCTGAATGTACGCAGGTAGGTAAAATTGTAACGACTTGATATTGTAATAACATTCAACTTAGTTCTGCCGACAGTCTGCGAGTTTGGACAAAAGGTATGATTTTTTTAGAATTATAAATCCAACAAAAGTTTTTTATTCTCAATTTTAATCGAATACATACCATTGCCTTACTGAACTTTCCAGGGAACATTATCCGAACGCAATACAAGGGGAAGTTCGGCAATCGGAATCCAATTATAATCCAATTTTCTCAAAACAGCTTCATCTCGAATTTTATTAAAAATCGCAAAATTTTCTGAATCAGAAAAGACAAAGAGATTCAAAAAGAAATTTTGTCGGACCAAACGGTGAGCATCCCCGACCGACGAGAGAAATAAATCCAAGGCATCGTCATTCATTGGATCTACTCCTCTATCAGGATCCACTTTGACCTGAAATCGCTTGTCCGGAGTTTGATTCCAAACTAGTCCATCCTCGTTCTTTTCAACGGAACCTATTCCAAGAGAAATCATCGGATACATCTTGCCATGGGCTAGAATTACAGGGAGTGGCTTTTTGCGGGTATCTTTCTGTTGAGGAAGACTCACCTTTCGATAAGGCTTTTTTTTCAATTCTTTGCTCAATTCCTGATGTTCCAAAATTGTTTCCAAACGGCTTAATTCTTCTTCCATCGTTAAGCGTTCTTTTTCAATTGTAGTTTCAGTGTCTTCGAGTTCCTCTAGCTTTTGTCGCTCAATTTTTGCTATTTTCTCAAGAGCAGATGAATCACTATTTAAATCGTCGATATTATCCTTTATCTCTTCAATTTCTTCTCGTTTAGAATAAGCATCATCTTCCAAGTCCTCTAAAATCTCAATATTTTCATCAGTAAGATCTAATAATGAATTTTTCAACTGTTCGCGTTCTCGGATAAGTTCAGATTGATTGTCATCTGTTTTTACCAATTTGTCGTACAACTCGACGCTTTTTTTATTCACACTGAGAGCAAGCAAGAGAGCAATTAAAATAATCCCGCCAAAAGTATTACACAAAGTATCGAGCAACATGTCCAAACTTCCACCCTCTTCTTCTTCGCGTGCCATTAGTTGAAAATCAAATTAAAAATTGGGAAGAATTGAAAATTCATGGGTTGGGGAAAAACTCAACAAATGGATCAGGGGTTTTATCAGTAAATAAAACAGCTGCTTCTTCATGAATTGGTTCAAATCCGTATTTGTAGCCGAGCATTCGAGTTAGGTTATTTTTAGGATCACATAATAAATCAAATAAATTCTTTTGAATGGTTCCATTTCTTCCTGGGACATTAGTTACAGTTACCTGACATGCGGAAGGGCGAAAAAAATAAACAAAGAAATTTTTCTTCTTGTCATAGGAGTTAAGTGAACCACCTAGTTTTTGATAATAATTAGCTGGATTTACCTGAATCGTTCTTTGTTCGCCATTAAAAATACCAATTGTAAATTCGGTCGATCCTAAAATCACTAAAACTGGTTTTTCTCCCACATCATTTTCTTTAGGGATTACCCGAACTTCATTTTCAATTTGAGACTCTAGCTGCTCGACTTGCGCATTAAGGTTGAAATCAAGTTCCTGTAATTCAAGTTCTGAAAGATTCTTCAAAGACCTTAGTACTCGGGCATTTATTTTATCTTCTAAACCCTTCTTTTCGATGTCTGACTCATTTTTTTGAACCCTTGCTAGATCCATCAGTAACTCTAGGCTTTCAATCTTTTCCTTTGTTTCTTTCGACTCATTAGAATCTTCGATCCCTAGCTTTTTTTTGAACACTTTAAGTTCGAGGTTCAGTTTTCTTAACTCCTCAGACAATACCTCTATTTCGCTATTTTTCTTCTCTCTTTGGACTAAGAATTCTTTTTTCTCTTCGCTTATCTCTTGGTGCAATTCTGCAATTTCTTCCATTACCTGAGTCGAATTAAATTCGCTTGCCACGACGATTGTAGCGTTCCCTCCCCCTTCATTTACTCCCTCAATTAATTCAACTGGAGCAGTATTATTACCGGGACTGTCGCCTTCATTTTCTCGCTTCGGGTTGACCTGAAGAGCAAGAATAAGTGCAATCAGAACTAAGATACCAATCACAGCGGTGATAATATCCTGGAAGGCAAAAAAGCTTACCTTTTCCTCATTATTTCGACTACTTCTCCCCATCTTGTATTACTGAAGGTGAAAGCTTACTACATTCAATTTAATCTACGAACGAGTTCTTCCGGTTTTTTCGAGCTTCAGTTTTGCTAAAACATAAGTTTGGCAATATTCGTTGCACTCGTCCAAAAGTAAAAATTCTTGTCTCTTTCGAAAAGTCATTACCATTTGCACTACGATCGAACCCACTAAACCAAGAAGTGTGGTATCAAAAGCAGTGGATAACCCCCCGGTCACATCAGTCAAAGAATTTTTTAATTTATCGACATCGTCGGCTAATTGGATGGTTACTCCAAATTCTCCAATCGCAGAACCCAATCCAAGTACTGTTCCGATAAAGCCAAGAACTGGAATCGCCCAATTAAAGCCATTGATTAAACTGTAACTTGCTGAGACCTGATCCTCGTCAATGGATGCCTGAGCATTAGTCAAACTTGCCACCTCACTGATTTCACCAATGTTCTGCAGATTTGATAATGCAACATCGATACGATTTAAAAGAAGAAAATGTTTGGGGTCATCAACCTGTCCACGAATCCGTAACAAGGCATCGCGAGCAGTTGCATTATTAAGGAAAAAGTTGGGGTCTTGTGGAATCAAATTGAGTGCCAAGATCTTCTTTTGAAAACTAACCTTTCTTCCCTTCACAAATAGAATCGCAAGAGCCCAGAAAAAAAGCATGGTAATCCCAGCTCCCATTAAATATCCCCCCAATCCACGATTTATAAACTTGTCGGATAATGCAATGTGTAAAGGTATGTCCTTCACTTGTTCCTCTTGCGTACCATCTTCCAAGGTTACCATTTCCGAATTCTGTTCTTTCCACTCAGCTGCAGTACCTGAGTCTCCAATTACAAATTCCAGTACTAAAAAGAAGAGAGTCGATAATATTAGCCCCACTAAAAAAGTGAAGAATGCATTTGTGTCGGTATACCTACCACCACTAAATCCAATTTTATTCTCAATATCTTGCGTCGACCAACTCAACTCAGGTTCATCAAATCCTACTCCTCCATCCATTTATTTTTTTCCTTTCACTCGGTTAAATAAGGCCTTTTTTGAAAATTAACTCTCTTCTCCCTCGCTCTTTACAATCGTGCCACAGGCTAAGTCATGCAATCCTTGCCGGCGAGGTGTCAAAAAAACAATAAAGGGTAAAACAATGGACAAAGAGATCAAAATTTTAAGAACTGCCCGTAAAGAAGAAAGACCAAATCCAGGAACCTGATCGTCAACCAGTCGCACTACCTTAATTTTACTGATTCTCTTCCCCACAAATCCACCTGCTTGCGAAGATTCACCCAGACCATAGTAAAGCCAACCCAGTAAAAAATAAGCACCAATGCCTCCAAGGTACAGGGTTTTATTAAATTCTGAAAATGTTCCTGCAATGCCAATAAGAATTACCACGACCATAATTAAAATACCGCTATCCACAATTCCTGCAATCGCACGCCCTCCGTGAGGCGCAATATTTTCAATTTCCAAAGTTGGTTTATCAACATTTACCTCATCCTCTACTTCATCTTCTTCAGACTTTTCCGAGTCTGCATCATCTAAGCTTGATCGTTTAGCAGGAGAAAGGG
>JAQXBH010000194.1 GCA_029252505.1 Opitutales bacterium
TATCATCATTCCTCGATAATGTGGGGCGATGGAGAATAAGTTATCACTTTTTTCTCTGAATCCTTCAAGGCGGATGTTGGTCCGGTATTAATTGGAGTAGAAATTGACGATAACACGGAATAGAAACAGTGGGCGTGGGGACTACCAGTTCTAGGGACCATAGGATTAATCGAGTTGTTCATCTGGTGACCCTAGTAAAGTTTGTGATTTTCGCTCGAACAAGCAACCCGCAGATATGAAAACTGATTAATCAGGCGTTGTCTTTTGTGTCTGATCTTAAAAATGGTGGTAGGGGTCGGATTCGAACCGACGAACGCGCGAAGCGGGCGGATTTACAGTCCGCATCCTTTAGCCACTTGGATACCCTACCTTTAAGGAATTAGAGTATACTAAAGAGTCAAAAACTAGACGCAAGCTGATTATCTCAAAATTAATTTAATTTCGAGGCTTGCCTGTCGTTCTCAATTAAAGATTATGAATTTATGTTTCCATTCCCCAATAAAGTGGTGTTAGGAATCACTGGGGGAATTGCTTGTGGGAAATCGACAGTTTGTAAGAAATTTGAAGATATTGGATGGCAAGTAGTTTCAACAGATTCCCTGGTTCACCAATTATTAGAAGAAGATCAAGAAGTTATTGGTCAAATTGTAAATCGTTGGGGTGCACTAATGAAGGATGTGCATGGAAGCATTGACAAAGTACAACTTGCTCATGTAATATTTAATTCTTCTACGGAACGCACGTGGTTGGAAGGGTTGCTACACCCTCTTGTGCGGGAAAGATGGATATCCCTCGTTCAGCTTTCTTCTTATCGCAAATTTGCCGTGGAAGTCCCGCTTCTTTTTGAAAATGATCTTGATGCCCTTTTTACAAAAACGATTTCGGTCCATACTTCTTCGTGCAAACAGATTGCTCGCCTGCATGAGAGGGGTTTGGGGCACGATGAAATTACCGCCCGAATTAATGCCCAAATGCCAGTTGAAGAAAAATCGGATCGTGCCCATTTTGTTATCTTAGGGGGCGGCGATCTAAATTTTTTAGAATTACAAATCAAAAACTTTTTAACTCATTTATAATTTCCATTCTTAAATAATTTGCTATGCCCACGAAAAAAACTACCAAGTCCACTCCCAAAAAAGTAAAAGAAATCGAAAAGGAAAGCCTTCCCCTAGAGAATGCAACTCCAACAGAAGTGAAGAAGGATGCTCCGGTCGAGAAACCGAAACCAAAGAAGGCAACTCCCAAAAAGACAAAGCCGGTGGTTACAGAACCGGTTAAGGAAGCACAGCTTTTTTTTAGCACTGATGGGAGTGAACCAGATAAACCTGCTTCAAATCCTTATGAGAAAGAAGCGAATGCTCCTCAACCACTAGTCGAAAAACCAGAAACAAATAATATTCCCGAAAACAAGCCAGTTTCTGCACCCAATAAGCCACAACCACAACAACCACAACCACCACAACCACCACAGCAACCACAGCCGCAGAATCACAGGCATAATCACCCTAATCAACAGGGACATCAGCAGGGGCAGGGAAATAAGAATTTCAAAAAACAAAATTGGCAGGATAAAAAAAGGCAGAAAAACAATAAGCCTCGTCCCAAATTTAAAAAGCCTCGCAAGTTACCGTTTGAAGATACAGAATCTAAATCTCTCGAACTAGGGAATTTACTCGAGTTTGAAGGATTAAAAACGGAGGAAGGGATCTCTACTTTAGCAGAACTTTTTGCCGGTTCGGATGAAGCGGCGATCAATTTTAATGAACTCTACTTACTGCCTCTCCAAGACTTAAAGGAAAAAGTGTCTTCATTAGAGGTGGAAATTGAATTGCCACCGGCTCCTATTCGAGAAGAAATTTTTGATCTTTTGTTTGATGCCTGCTTGGAAAAAAAACAACCTGTCGAAATTTCTGCTATTCTCGAGGTCACCGAGGACGGGCATGGTTTTCTACTTCAGGAGAAAGATAACTATCGACTACGATCACAAAGCCCCTTAGTTCCTGCTGCATTGGTCAAGAGATTTGGACTGAAAACAGGACATCTTGTGCAAGGATTTATTCACCCCAAAATGGAACAGTCTACCTGCCCGATCGTAATTCAGATCGACAAGGTGATGAACGGAGATCCAGAAGAGGCAACTCGGATAATGCCTTTTACCGAATTAGTTCCCTATTACCCATTGGATCGTATTTATCTAGAGACAAAAGCGGATGTGGAGTGGGATAATGTATCCATGCGTGTGGTCGATCTTGTTTCTCCCATTGGTTTTGGCCAACGAGGTTTGATTGTTGCACCTCCGAGAACCGGGAAAACTGTTCTGCAACAGGCAATTGCCCGTGCACTTAGAGTCAACAACCCCAAGGCTCATTTAATAGTACTTCTTGTAGACGAGCGTCCGGAAGAAGTCACCGACTTTCGTCGTCAGGTCCCGGATTCTGAAGTAATTGCTTCCACATTTGATGAAAGTGCGGAAAGTCATGTCCATGCAGCAGAAATTGTAATTGAAAAAGCTCGTCGAATGGTCGAGTGCAACCAGGACGTTGTTATTTTACTCGATTCGATTACCAGACTTGCCCGAGCCTATAATGCCACAATGCCCAATAGCGGAAAAATACTAAGTGGCGGAGTGGAGGCAACCGCCTTGCAACGACCAAAAAGATTCTTTGGTTCTGCACGAAATATTGAAGGGGGGGGAAGTTTAACCATCCTTGGTACCGCATTGGTTGAAACTGGGAGTAAAATGGACGAGGTTATTTTTGAAGAGTTTAAAGGGACAGGCAATATGGAACTTCACTTAGATCGTGAACTTTCTAATAAAAGGATTTTCCCTGCTTTGGATTTTGAGAAAAGTGGAACTCGCAAAGAGGAGCTTTTATATCACCCCGATGAGTTGAACAAAATTTATTCTCTCAGACGTTCGCTCAAAGGTGTCCCTCCGGTTGAGGCAATGGAGATGTTTATTCAACGTGTACGTAAAACCAAGAATAATCCTGAATTTTTAGTGGGCTTGGGCAGATGAGCTTGTAAATAACAAGAAAATTTTACTATATTTTTACTTTCTTTTATTTTACTTTTATCTCCACCAATATCACATGAACTCAACGGACGAATTTATCCTAGATGCATTTAAGCAACAGGGGATGCTTTCCGAAGAAGTTCTGGAAGAGATTACGGCAGAAGTTGAGGCAGAGGGAGATGGTTTAATTGGAGGAAAAGAACTCGCCATTATGAATGGCGTCTTGGCAACAACGGGTATGCCCGAGTCAGAAGTGGTCAATTTTTTAGCCACCGAGCTAAATATGGATGCAGTGGATGTATCCCAAGTGAACCCAACAGAAGATATTATTGCTCTGCTTACTCCTGAGTGGGCAAGGCAGTATGAAGCATTTCCGATTGGGGCTACAGGAGCTGAGATAGAAATTGTTTTTGGAAATCCCCTCGATCAGGATGGCTTTGATAACCTGACCCATCTTTTAGGGAAAACAATTAATCCAAAAGTTGCATATCGTGGTTCAGTATTAGCTGCAATTGATGAGGCTTATGGTGCGGCTGAAGATCGTAAGATGAAGGATTTCTTCGGAGGGGTAGGGGATGATGATATTGAAATTGGCGATGGAGTGAACTCGGAAGATGTAAGCGAGGAAGACGCGCCAATCATTAAGTATGTTCATTCAGTAATTAAAGATGCTTTGGAAATGAGAGCATCAGATATTCACATGGAACCCTTGGAAAAGAAGTTCCGTATCCGCTTTCGAGTGGATGGGAAATTACGGGAGCAACAAGATCCACCCAAAAGATTACAACCCTCCATCATATCAAGAACTAAACTGATGGCCAATGTGAGTTTAGCTGAAAAACGTGTGCCCCTTGATGGAAGAATTAATGTGAAAGTAGGCGAAAAAGTGATAGATCTTCGAGTCTCCACTTTACCCACAGTTCATGGCGAAAGCATTGTAATGCGTATTCTTGATAAGGAAAATTTAAGTTTGGGTCTACCGCAACTTGGATTCTTCTCTGATGACCAATCCACTTTTGAAAATGTGATTGCGTTGCCGGACGGAATTTTTCTAGTGACTGGTCCAACGGGTTCTGGGAAGTCAACGACTCTCTATTCTGCATTGAATGTAATCAATAAACCGGATCGTAAGATTATTACAGTGGAAGATCCGGTCGAATATGAGGTGCCCGGTATTAATCAGGTACAAGTTCGAGCGGAGGTAGGAATGACTTTTTCGGCTGCTCTTCGTTCTATGCTCCGTCAGGCGCCCAATATTGTAATGGTCGGGGAGATTCGAGACTTGGAAACTGCTGAAATTGCAATTAACGCCTCTCTTACTGGGCATATGGTATTCAGTACGCTGCACACCAATGATGCACCGAGTTCCGTTTCCCGTTTAATCGATATGGGGGTGAAACCATTCCTCGTTTCCGCCTCCTTACGGGCGGCTCTTGCACAAAGATTGGTTCGTTCGATTTGTCAAAACTGTAAAGAACCTTACACCCCCAAAGGTAATGAACTCAATATTTTGGGGGTATCAGAGGAACAGGCTTCAACCGCCACTTTTATGCATGGAGCAGGCTGTGCCAAATGTGGTGACAGTGGGTTCCGTGGACGAAAAGGTGTTTTCGAAATTTTTGTAGTCAATCAGGAAATCGAAGAAATGATTTACCACAATGTAAGCATTGTTGAATTACGAAAGAAGGCTCGTGAAATGGGAATGCGTTCAATGCGTGAGGATGGATTCAGAAAAGTGTTAGCGGGGGTCACCACATTGGACGAGGTCCTCATGGTCACCACGGCGGAAGAATAAGAAGAATCATGCTTTTTGTAGATTACAATTCGAGTATACGAGATATCTTTAAGCAGGTGGACGGGGTTTCCCAGCACGGGTTAGAGGAGTTGTTTGACGAGGAAGTAATCGCCGGTAGGCGATCCTATGCGGATTCAATCATTGCTGCGGGGCTTGCGTCCAAGGAGGATATCCTAAGCTTGGTTGCTGAATTCTTAGGATATGAATTGCAGGTCGGAGAGGTAACTGAAATTGAAGCCGAGACGATCTCTACAATCGGAGCTGATATGGCTCGTCAATATGCAATTGTTCCTCTTTACCTCTCCGAGGGAGGCGTTCACCTACTTGCCGCCGATCCTTTTAATTCTGCGATTATCGATGACCTTACTTTTGCATTGAATCTCGAGATTCAATTGGTTGTTTGTGACCCAGATTATGTGGCTCAACTTTTGGACAAATACTACCCTCAGGAAGAAAGTTCACTCGATGATTTATTGGGTGATGTTGGTTTGGAAGACTTTGAGGGTTTAGATGAATCCAAGGAAAATGAACTAAGTGATGCTGCAAATGAAACTCCCATCATTCGTTTTGTAAACCTTGTCATGCAACAAGCCATTCGGGCCCAGGCTTCTGATATTCATTTCGAACCATTCGAGAATGAATTCCGAATACGTTACCGAGTGGACGGAGCACTTTATGAAATGTCTCCCCCACCAAAAAGCTTGGCACTGCCAGTTATTTCACGAATTAAAGTAATTGCGGACTTAAACATCGCCGAGCATCGTATACCACAGGACGGGCGTATTAAAATGACAATTGAAGGTAGGGCAGTTGACCTGCGGGTTTCTACTTTGCCGACTCAATTTGGAGAGAGTGTCGTTTTGCGGGTACTCGATAAGTCCGCGGTCAACTTAGACCTCGATAACTTGGGGCTCCCGGAAAATGTGAAGACCAATATTCGAGACGCAGTCCGTAGACCCAATGGAATCTTTATTGTGACTGGTCCGACTGGTTCAGGGAAAACCACAACGCTTTACAGTGCATTGCGCGAAGTAAATACCATTGAAACCAAATTATTAACTGCTGAGGATCCAGTCGAGTACGAAATTGAAGGTATTATGCAGGTGCCCGTCAACCATCAGGTTGGGCTGGACTTCTCTCGGGCGCTACGAGCTTTTTTACGACAAGACCCTGATAAAATCATGGTGGGGGAAATACGCGATATTGAGACGGCAAGGATTGCTGTACAGGCATCTCTTACTGGCCATGTGGTTTTGAGTACATTGCATACCAATGATGCTCCAGGTGCTGTGACTCGTTTAATTGATATGGGTTTGGAGCCCTTTCTTCTTTCTGCATCACTTGAATTTGTTCTTGCTCAGCGATTGGTTCGTAAAATCTGCTCGACCTGTAAACAAGCATATGAACCGAAGAAGGAAGTCTTCCAAAATCTCGGATTGAATCCCGATGAGTTAGGAGAGCGCCAATTTTATTTTGGGGCAGGTTGTGCAGAATGTAATCAGTCGGGCTACCGAGGGCGTACTGGTTTATTTGAAATGATTAAAGCAACCGATGCTTTCAGGGAAATGATTAACTCGGGAGCTGCAACTCTTGTACTTCGACAAAAAGCGATTGAACAGGGTATGCGAACTTTAAGGGAAGATGGAATCCGCTCCATCTTTGACGGGGAGAGCACGGTCGAGGAGGTCTTGAAATATACTTAAAACGATTTACAATTAATCAATATGCCTGTCTATCAATTTACCGCAACCGATCAAAATGGTGATCCTCAGCAGGGAACCTTTGAGGCACCCAACGAAGAACAAGCTTACACCCAATTAGCTCAATACGGACTTACCGTCTCGCAGGTTTTACCGATGCAGGAGCAACCAATCACTCCCGACTCTGCCCCTGCTTCGCGAGTAGAACCTGAAGCGAAAGAATCCGTTAAAAAATCGAAAAAGAAGGTGAAGGCGGAAAAAGCCCATAAGCCAAATAAATCGAAAAAGAAGAAGAAAAAGGGGGGGATTCTAGCAATTGAACTGGGTGGTGGACCCAATTCCGAGGACATTTCAATTTTTACCCGTCAAATGTCTACCTTGGTTCATGCTGGATTGCCCTTGTTACGTAGTTTGGAGGTTATGATTAAGCAGCAGGATAAGAAGCCAAAATTTAAAGCCATACTGGAAGATATCTCAGAAAAAGTTTCCTCGGGTGGTAACTTATCGGACGGATTAGCCGGGTATCCCAAAATTTTTGATAATTTATATGTCAATATGGTGAAAGCGGGAGAAGCAGGTGGAGTGTTGGAATTGGTGCTCGATCGCTTGGCGCAATTTCAGGAAAAAAATATTCGAACTATTAAAAAAGTTAAATCTGCCATGATCTATCCCAGTGTCATCATGTTTGTGGCTGTGGGAATTGTTACCTTATTAATGATGGTCGTGGTTCCCCAATTTCAGACAATATTTGAGCAGATGCTTCGTGGGGCACCGCTTCCAGGACCCACTCAAATTGTGATTGGAATAAGTGAACTTTTTTCTACTCACCCTATCCTCGTTCTGGGTGGAATGGGGGGGACTGTGGGGGGATTGTTTCTTTTTAAGAAAACCAAACCGGGGGCAAAAGTTTTTGATTGGCTTGGACTTAATGTCCCGGCCGTTAAAGATGTGGTGGGGAAGTCAAATATATCTCGGATCACTCGAACCTTTGGCACACTGCTGAGCAGCGGAGTTCCCATCTTGCAAGCCTTGCAGATCACTCGGGATACTCTCTCAAACGGCTTATTTATTAACGCAATGAGTAAAGTTCATGACTCCGTGCGCGATGGTGAGGCAATGGCGGTTCAAATGGAACGAGAGACCGTATTTCCCAGCATGGTTACCAGCATGGTTGAAATTGGAGAGGAAACTGGAGAGCTCCCCGCTATGCTTAATCGTATTGCAGACAATTACGATGAAGATGTCGATAACGCCGTGGCGGGAATGACCTCCTTGATTGAGCCAGTTATGATCGTGTTCTTGGCAGTAGCGGTCGGATTTATCGTAATCGCTTTATTTTTACCAATCGTAGCGATCATCGAAACAATCGGCAAGTAATCGAACTATTCGATTTTTGGAAAGTTGTTTTGTTGCCAAGTCTTTGCTTTTTCCGGATCCATTCGATTCCACGCTGCGATTGCTTTATTGACCGCTTGTTCTTTAGTCTTGGGATCCACTATCGATAATGCCCATCCTGCTGCACCTTCGGGATCACGGGTTGAGATTCGGTTCACGAATTCATTGACGACAGGATCCATTTCTACTTGTGGGGGGAAAGAGTTTAACCATTCTGCAGTGGCAATGGGGTCAGATAATGCCCACCTGGATGTGAGTTGTTTCATTCCATAATACCGTTTATCATCTTCTGCTATTTGATCGACCCATTGGGAAGCGGCTGTGGCATCTTTAGTTACCCATTGGGTCAGTAAATTATCCATAACTCGGAGCGAGGCTTTATCATTCTTCATTGATTTTACCCACTGTGCGGTGGCGGTTATATCCTGCCTTGCTAATCGAGCCCCCATCTGCCCTAAGATTGTTTCGCGCATTCTTTCGTCTTCTTCCGGGAATTGGTTGGCCCAATCAATTGCACGGTCGAATCCCATTTCGGCATACTTCTGGGCAAGAAAAGTGGATGCCTGCCATCGTGCACTCCCTTGGGGTAAATTTCGGAAGATCTGATTTGCAGAATCAAGATTTTGTTCGGCTAGACCTTTGATCACACCCAGAAGTAGAGGATTATCTTCAGGTTTCTCACTTGAATTATTCGCTTTTGCCCACTCGATCGCACCCTCGGGGTCTCGATTTGCCCATCCTGCAAGCACTTCTGAAATTCCAAATCTTCTCTCACTTTTCGGGTCCAAGGATTCATTTGCGTATTGAAGTGCTGCTTCTGGGTCAATTGCAGACCAACTCCTCATTAATAACTTCATTTCTAAATGGCGCCCATAGCCTTTCGGTAAGGCTTCAAATGCACTAATTACTTCCGTCACATTTCCTTTATCCATTGCCCGAACCGCATCGAGGTAGGCACCCATGCTTTCTATCATGTCTCCCCCTTCCATGATCCTAATGAGATTGGGAGGTAATGAAGGGTTGTTCATGTTTTTAGGTAAAAGCCTAGGTGAATTATTCGACGACGCAGTTAGCGACTGCAATTTTTTTTCACGCGATGGGGGTTGAAACGAGGTGGTTTGAGAATTCTTTATTTTTTCTTCAACTTCCACATCAGAATATTTCGGCAGAGTTGAAGAAGACCCGAGTTGCAAGCCTAAATAGAAGATGGCTGCAAGTGAACAAATCCAAGGTAATCCAATTTTTAAAAATAGTTTCAAAGTGCTCTGTAAATTCAGTCTCTTTATTCTGTTTACACGCCAAAAAAAATGCAAGGTAAGATTTTAATGAAATATATTCATTAATATAATGAATGTATTAAATGATTAATTATAT
>JAQXBH010000212.1 GCA_029252505.1 Opitutales bacterium
CCCACATGATATCGTTATTACCAATAGCCCGCTAAGAGTTTCAGAAAATGCTGCGATCGGCTCAGTTGTAGGGCAAGTAAAGGCAGTTGATCTTGATGGAGATGCACACCATAAATACACTCTATCTACGAGTGCAGATCCTAAAAGATTCCACTCCTCCAGTGTCGATGGATTAACCGCCTGGTTTGATGCATCTGATTTAGCCACAATACAAAAAGTTGAGGGAACCAACCAGCTCAGTACTTGGATGAATAAAGCAGACTACGAGGTCTACCTAAAGCCAAAATTCGGAAAGGAGCCAGATGCAAATGGTTCGATTAATGGGCTGAATGCCGTTGAATTTACAGCCGTTGATCAAATATCCAAAAGATTATGGGCGTATAAGAACGGAGCCAATTGGAACCCAATGGGGGTAAACGGAGCGGATTCTGGCAAACTAACAGATGGTTCGCTCTACATGACTTTTCGCTCCAACAAATCGACAAGGTCAGGCTTTCCGTTTAATTTTGGTTGGAGTGGTCATTTCCCTTGGAATAACAATCAAATATTTTGGGTATTTTCGGATGTTCGAAGGTCCACGAATTTCAGCTCGAATGGTGAAGAATTAATGTTGTGCTTTGAATTTTCTGTGAGCAAAGGAGTTCAGAAATTATACAAAAATGGAACCGTTATGATGAGCGGTCCAAGAACAACCGAAACAAATATTGGTGGTGCCTTCTTCTTCCCATCAGATTACGGATCGCAGAATATTCCTGAGTGGACGGTTGGTGAAATGTTAGTGGTTCGTGGAGTAATGCAACAGGAGGAGCATTTGCGGATTGAGGGCTATCTTGCCCACAAGTGGGGACTGGCAAGTTCCCTGCCCAATTATCACCTCTACTCGAGAAACTATCAAAGTTTTGATCATAGCGATGTCTTTCTCAGCATCGATAATAATGGGACGCTCCGCACCACAACCACTTTTAACCACGAGGTAGATTCAAACCTATCGATTACCATACGGGTAATAGACGACGAAGGTCTGTCCTTCGACAAAAACTTCTCTGTTGAAATCACAAATGTTGCAGAGGCGGATCTGGACGGAGATGGGGTGGAAGATTTGCTCGATGATGACTGGGATGGAGACGGAGTGAGTAATTGGAACGAATCGCAGTACAATTCCGATCCGATGGATCATAATTCCAAGAACCGTTCCCCTACCAATATTGTGGCATCCAGTCTTTCTTTTAAGGAAAATACCCCAAGTGGTACTAACATCCTAAACTTTTCCACCAGTGACCCCGATGTAAATCAAAATCATTCTTATCAACTTGTAAGTGACGGGAAAACAGGATGGCGAACGGCACACCTGACAGGCGATCAAGACGCAGGTATCGACTCATCCCGTTCCTACACTTGTGCAGTCAATGTGAACGGTGCGGATCAGGTGATTAATGGTATTACCTTCAAGGGCGAGGCAGGACTTTCAGGAACGGGGTGGGAGATAACTTCTGGATTTCAGAGTAAACATGCCAGTCAGCAATCAACGGTTAACGGACAGGTTGGTAAAGTACTTTCCAACGGAATGCGTTTCGGAGGGAATCCTCAAAAGATCAAATTGACCGGGTTAACTATTGGCAAAAATTATGTGTTCACTCTATACAGCCAAGCGTGGGGAACAGAAACCGCAACAAGGGAGGCACTCATTAGCAACTCCGATTCTTTGCTTAACATTACTGTAAACCAAAATTCATACACTTCTTCTACTAATGATGGAATATTAGTTGAATGCACCTATATCGCCAGTTCAACAACAACTGAATTTACGATTAGTCCAATGACCTCTAGTACTTGGCACCTCTATGCATTCAGTAACTACGAAACATCTTCTTTATTCAATTTAAATAAAAACGGGCACCTTAGCCTTGAAAAGACTTTCGATTATGAAACCGATGAGCATTCCTTTCCTCTCACCGTCAAAGCAACGGATGACCATAATATTTCATATATTAAAGAATTCACCCTCTCGCTGAAAAATGAGATCGAGGACCTGGACGGTGATTTAATAGAAAATCATGAGGATCCGGATATCGATGGAGATGGGGTAAGTAATGCGAACGAATTGGTTTTTGGAACGGACCCATGGGACGAGCAATCTGTAAACGAACCCCCAAGTGGTTTACAAGTAGTTAAAAAACTACAGGTTAAAGAAAACCAACCAGCTGGTACATTAGTGGGTAAAATTCAAGGCTTAGACCCCCAGGGAAGTAATACTTTGAACTACTCGCTGATTCCACAATATCCTAAACAAATAAAACCCGTACTTTGGCTGGATGCAACAGATTCATCCACATTCGAACATGATGAAGAAGGTACTGTTAAAATATGGAAAAATAAAATCGGCTCGCGACATGACTTCGTTCAGAACATACCCGAGAGTCGACCATCCCTCTTGAATCATAGTTTAAATAATAATAATTCTGTTTATTTTGACGGAGATGACTTTATGCACTCCTTGGGAGTTATAAATTTAGGGGATAACTTTAGCATTTTGATGGTCGCAAAACTTGAGGAAGTTGACACTGCAGGTGATGCTCTATTTTCATACAACAGTAATTGCGAAGGAGGGTATTTTAATTTTCGATCCTCTAAACAAGACGGTTTTTATGGACACTACTTTAGCAATGAAACAACCGGAAATAGTAAAGTATTTTTTGCCGAGTCGCAGGTTGGACCAGCACTATATGAACTCGTATTCGATTTGAAACAAAATTTCGTTCAGTGCTTTTTAAATGGAGCAGATAAGGGGAAGGCAAATTATAGTAACGCACCGGGTACCCATCATATTTTCAGACTTTTTGCCAACTTAGACATTAGCCAGCATCCCACAGGATCCATTGGGGAAACATTAATTTTCAATTCGGCATTGCCTACAGGGCAGCGTAAAAAAATCGAATCCTATCTAGCGACCAAATGGAACCTTACCGTAGATAATAAAATTCAGCACCACTTCTTCGAGATACATAACGATGGTTCTATCTATACAACAAAGCAGTTTGATTATGAGAAAAATGAAAATGTAAGCATTAAAATTCGTGCCCGTGACGACTACAATATGTCCATAGAAAAAGAATTTTTAATTTCAATCGAAAATATTATAGAAGATCGTGATGGAGACGGGATTGAGGATGCTTATGACTTCGATTTTGATAACGACGGTATCGTCGACGAGATCGATCTGGATGATGACAACGACGGCATAACGGACTTAAATGAAATAATTTGGGGAACGGATCCCTTCAATCAATTCTCGCACGCACAAGTTCCTATTGTAAGAACTTTGGGTTATGAAGGAAATACAACCAGTGGATATGCCCTACTTGGTGAAATCATAACGAATGGCGGAGCTCCTTTTATAGATCTCGGGATACTTCTTAGCTACGATATAAAATTCAATAACATAGAACCGATCTCAGCAATCGAGAGAGATGGAAAAAAATTCAAATTATTGATTAAAAATTTTAGATATGGATCGATTCTTTATTATGAGGCTTACGGAAAAAATGGAGTCGGATTATCAAATGGTGGAATAAAAAAAATAATGATTCCACAGGGTAAAGAAAATATTGAATTATGGACTCAGGCACAAAAATTAGCAGGCGGATGGCGCACGTCCCCCTGGTTTGGTTCCTTCCTCCCCTACCCTAATGGTTGGCTCTACCATGCCGAACTCGGTTGGCTTTATGCCCATTCCGGACAGACCGACGACATCTGGCTGTGGTCCTCCGATAAAGGCTGGCTCTGGACCGGTCCCGAAATTTATCCTTACCTTTTCCAAAACTCCTCCGCCATCTGGCTTTATTTCATCAAAAAGAAAGACGGGAAACCCCGCTTTTACGACTACACCACCAAGTCGATTAAGTAACTGGTAAGAAATTTACCCCCCTTTTCATTGCGAGAAGTCACTCAGGGTGCCGACGCGCCAATCCACTGGGACAGTTCGGCTGGTAAACTACTCTTTTAATCCACTGACCAATAATACCCTTCCTCATGCCCTCATAGAAATATATCCAATTATAAAATTCAATTATAGGATAAACCATTGACTCGACCGGTATGGATTGAGTAAAAAGGATAATTAAATTACACAATCTTCCGTGCTTGCGAAGATATGTCATACAGTTCACCGGGCAGAGGAATTACTTTTTCGAACTTCACCAAGTTTGAGAATTTAGTTCCGTGCCTATTTCCCACTACTTCCTCCAGCAAATTGTTTAGTGTACTAGTATGACCGAGCTCCCTTTTTACAATACAAATTTTTCTATCCAATAAATCAAATTTATGAAAACTCTCCATTTATCCTACATTAATTTTTGGGTATTATTTTTGTACCTCACTTTATCTCTCTCCTCCGTCTATGGAAATGTTGGGAATCATACCTTATTTATCAAGAATGACGGTTCTCTTTGGGGTATGGGAAGCAACTCTCATGGACAACTTGGAAATGGTAATACCACCAACCTAGCAACTCCCCAGGTACTGATTGACGCTAATTCTTCTAACCCAATTATCGAAATAACCCATGGATACAATCATTCCCTCTTTTTGAGACAAGACGGATCCCTTTGGGCTATGGGGATGAATAATTTTGGGCAATTGGGAGATGGCACAACCACCCATCGCTCCACACCGGTAAAAATTGTGGATTCGGATGTGGTTAGAATTTCTGCAGGTTATTTTCATAGCCTTTACCTCAAATCCAATGGTTCCCTCTGGGGCATGGGCTCGAATACTTGTGGAGAATTAGGGATCAACTTGGCGGGAGGAAGTAACACCTCCTACGATTCAGGAATTGACCAGAATTCCCCGGTTGAAATCGTTTCCTCTGGCGTCGCACAAATGTCAGGCGGGAGATTTTTTACTCTATTTGTAAAAATCGACGGTTCTCTTTGGGGAATGGGAGAAACTCATGAAGGTAGGCTTGGGCAACCATGGGAAGGCGGTAGCAATGACACCTTTGATTCGGCCTATGATAAAAAAGTCCCCGTGCGCATCCTTTCAAGCGAAGTGGTTGAAGCGGAAGCAGGTGCACAATTTTCTCTCATCCGTAAAACAGATGGATCGGCATGGAGTTTCGGTTCGAACTGGAATGGAATGTTAGCCGATGGGAAAATTACCCCCAACAGAATTGAGCCTTACCGTTTCCTTGATGCCAATGTCACTCAAATCTCTGCCAGCTGGTCTTTTGGTAGTGCTTTGCTTGAAAATGGTTCACTACATATGTTTGGAGGAAATTTCTCTGGGCAATTAGGAGACGGGACCACCACCGATCGTAACCAAACCACCGAGATTATATCAAGCGGGGTAACACAAGTGAGTGTTACCAGTGGACACACTACTATTATTAAAAATGACGGTTCTGTTTGGACCGTGGGAGCTGGAGACTTTGGACAACTTGGCAATGGACAGAGTGGAGGAACGCATGCTGGTTTTGACGAAGGAATCGACACCAAGACTTTCTCACAAGTTGTCTCATCCAACGCCACCCGTTTGCCCAATTTCCACGAATACAACAAACCCAACCTTTCCCCCGACCTGAATTCCACCGTAAACTTGGAAATGATCTGGGTGGAACCCGGCACTTTTACGATGGGGAGTCCGACGAGCGAAGCGGGACGCGGGACGGACGAGACTGAACACAATGTCACTGTCACCAAGGGCTTCTATTTGGGCAAGTACGAGGTGACGCAGGCACAGTACGAGGCGGTGATGAGTGGAAACGGAAACAGTCTGAATCCTACACCGAGCAACTGGCCAAATAACCCAAACCGTCCGGTGGAAAAAGTATCCTGGGATGACGCCCAAACCTTCCTCAATCGCCTGAATTATCAGGAAGCGGCTAATCTTCCTCTAGGCTGGGCCTATGTCCTACCGACCGAGTCGCAATGGGAGTACGCCTGTCGTGCCGGTACGACCACGATGTACTCGTGGGGAGATGACATTAATTCGACCCGTGCCAATTATAATTGGGATGGAAATTGGAATACAGGTAATGATTTTAAGCAAACTCGTGATGTGGGCCAATACGCGGCCAACCCGTGGGGCTTTTTTGACATGCATGGAAATGTTTGGGAATGGACTGCAGATAGGTACCAGGCAACTTATCCCACCGACAACCCGGCGCTCGACCCGACCGGACCGACCTCGGGCTCTAATCGAGTCGTACGGGGTGGTCCCTGGGGCGACGAAGAGTCGAAACTGCGGTCGGCCCGGCGTGGCAGTGACCCCACCAACCGCCGTGTCAGCGGCCTTGGTTTTCGTGTTGGTTTCCAAAACACCAACCAAGCCCCGACTGACCTCAATTCAACTGCTCCTCTCACACTCGCCGAGAACCAGCCAATTGGAAGCATCGTGGGTGAGTTCAATGCCACCGATCCGGATGCCAATGCCACCCTTACTTATTCCCTGGTTGACGGGAACGGATCGACTGACAATTCCCTCTTCACCCTGGATCACTTGAATCTCAGTTCTACTCCAAGTCTACTCGTTTGGTTGGATGGTCAGGATTCCTCTTCCATCCGTTCCGATAGTGCCGGCCTTGTGGATCTCTAAAAGACAAAAGCGGCAAGGACAATGATTTTGAGGATTACACCGCTGGAGGTCGCCCCACTGCCCATCCATCGGGCGGCGTGACCTTTACCAACGGCAAGTGGTTGGTTACCAGACCTTTGCAGGGAAGCACTCCTCAGGAATTGGCAGGCAATCCCGCATTTACAGTTATCCTTGCTGCCAAGGGAGATTCATCCGGAAAGAGAATGGTAGTGATTGCGAACCCCGGACCTAATCGGATTCACATGGGAGAAAACGGGGCCATTACCATTCAGGACACGAATGGAGTATGGAAGAACCAGAGTGCATCCTACAACTTTAGCACACCCAGTATCGGTGCGTGGAGGAGAGCCCAGGGAGCAGGTTACGACGAAAGTGACTTTTTTCTCAACGGGGAATCAAGAGCGGTCACCTTCAGTGGCGACTCCAATTCCTCGGATCTGGTGGTCAATCCATCCACAAGCTACCTTGCCATTGGACACAACAGCGTTGGATTTGCCGGGGAAATCTATGAAGTTTTCATTTTT
>JAQXBH010000214.1 GCA_029252505.1 Opitutales bacterium
GGGGCGCACGGTTGTTTCCTGGGTATCGATCACATCTTATTCTTTTGGGGCCGCGGGAGTGGGTTTTGTCGGAGCTCCGGGCTCTCATGTAAAAGGACCTTCTGCGGGTGTGATTGTACATGAATTAGGGCATAATTTTGGATTATGGCATGCCAACCGGAATGAAGGGGAGGGTCTTCGTCCTAATAGTGATGAGGGTGTTTCAATTGATTATGGAAATCCGTACTCGGTAATGGGTACTGGTGGAATTGGTGCAGACTTAACCATTTCCAGTAAAGTGTTTCTGAATGCATCAGGAAGTTTTGGCTTGAAAAGCGGTACAGAATCTAACACCTCGGTCGATGTAGTTGATTTAAATGACAGTATAATAGTCGCTACTAGTGGGCTTGATGAACCACAAGCAGTGAATCCAAATACATTTCGAGTATATAGGCACGATTATGGTTCTGCTCCTTACCCTCTGGTTGCACGCACTTTTGAATTAGAAATTCCGTCCGGTAGCAAACCCGCAACTCTAGATTCGCTCTTAGCTGTCCAAAACTTAAAACTTTTTGTCCGAGGTCCCGGAGAGGGTGCTGAAGGTTATGTTCAAAAAAGCGGAAATCTAGGTTACCAATTAGTGATTACAAAAGAAGGCAAAGGTTTTTCCGAAGAACCATCCATTGCGGTTTTAAATGATCAAAATATCAGCATAGTAGATTTAGATTCGTCATGGATTAAATTAAAGGCGGGTTCAGGAGAAAATTATGAAACTTCTTCCTTGCGAAATTTTTCGGAGACTGCCCATCGTGGTTTGCGTGGCTTAGAGGTTTTAGCGTCCCAATATTCTCCCAGTGGAGTAGACGCGGGAACACAGCTCACTTCTTATTGGGTATCATACAGAAGAGCGGCCAGCGAATATGGACTGAGTTTTATCAATGGTACCAGTAGGGCTCAATCCACTTGGATTGAAAATACATTGCTCGACATGACTCCGAATACTCAGGGGCTTATAAACAATGGAACAAGTTTAGGGGAAGACTTTAAAGATGCTTTTCTTTTACTCGGACGTTCCTTTTCTGATTACGAAGCCGATTCTCATATTACTCCTATCCGAAAAGGTGGAATTCCACCAATGGAATATATTGAAGTGGTTGTGAATATTGGAACGGTAAAGTCGGGGGATGCAAAAGCACCCAATTTTGATTTAAATATCAGTACCACCACTCCGGAATTGAATGAAGAAGTCGAATTTTCGGTTAACCCAAAAGAAGGAAATCGGACAGATTATGCATATTCTTGGTATATTAATGAGGTCGGAATAAGTGATCCCTCTTTTCTGAACAATAATTCATTTACCAAAAAATTCACCAGCTTAGGTCATCAAGTTGTAAAAGTGGTCGTATCCGACCTCAAAGGCGGGATTGCATCGAGAAATATTTCTATACGGGTTGGGAAATCGGAGGATTCTCCGCAATCTATTATCAAGGGTAGGGTACAATCACCGCAGGGTGCAATTCAGGGTGCAAAAGTGGTAATTTCAAAAGCGAAGGTTATTGAACATGCAGTCCGTGTAACGGGAAGCCTGGAAGAATCCCGGATTAATTCCACTTATGGGAATAATGTACGCTATGTGGTGGATTCAGAAGAAAACAAACAATTGGTTATGCATCGTGGCGAAATTCATCGGTTCGTTTTTGATTCTTCGACCCGAGGTTATCCACTTAGCTTTTTTGAAGAACGGGATCATGATCCGGCTCAATTAAAACTTAATTTACTCTTCACTCCCTCGGTAGAGGAACCCGGCAATGGTTATAATAAGCCTCCTACTGTAGAGCTGACTGAAACTTCCCGCTTTGACTCTATTTATTCCCCGACCATTACCACCCTGGATTTATTCAGACAACATCAAGTTAACGGCTTGGCGTATCCACCGCTTGGGACTCTCATTACCAAGCCCACTGCAAAAAGTTTACTTTCAGATACTAATGTAACTCGTATTATTGTACGCCCAGTAAAGGTGGATCCAATTACTGGCGTGCCGATTCATTTTGGTGGCCGCGGAATGAATCGGGATAATCCGCCTCCTACGGTCGTATTACGAACCAGTTATTGGGAGGACTACAACAACGATGCCAATGCTACTGCCACCTCTTATATTGATGGTGTTGGCACTATTAGTCATTTGAATAGTGGAGGTAGTGGATATCCTGGTGTTCCTGATGTGGTTGTTTTTGGTGCTGGGATGGAAGCAAACTACACCTCTTCTATTCGGGCAAAAGATTCAAAAAAAGACCCCGCTTGGAAAAAGAATAATATTTTACAAACTCCTGTCATGGTGAACCAGGGCATTGAATACGATTTTAACCAAACACTCGCGGTTGCTCTTTATCCCACCAAACCAATTGCCTACTGGTCTTTTGATGAATCGGAAAGTTTATTCAATGATGGCAGCTTAAAGTCTACCTCAGGGTTTAACTTACCAATCGAGGACGGCTTAGTCGCTTATTGGAAAATGGATGAGGAAAATGCAACTACCTTTGATGGATCAGCGTTTAGCATCGATGAAAATACTACCACGAAAAACCTTATCAATGTAAATGCTGGAGGAGCAGGAAGTAACATTATAAGAAGTTTTTGGGGAACGAAAAATCGTTCAATTGGATTTAGTCCGACAGACT
>JAQXBH010000219.1 GCA_029252505.1 Opitutales bacterium
CTTGCTTAAATAGTTCATTTGCATACCCGACAATGAGAACTTCTCCTGTATCGGCATCCTGTGCGACTGCGGGAATAATATCTTCTTTGCAGTCCGCCACTTTTTTAAGTTTTGTAAAATCAAGCTCTAAGCGAACCCCTTCCTCAATTTCATGATGCTCCATATTCTATAACTCCATGTATAATTATTTAGCGGTGTCGAACAAGAAATGAAAACATTCCTAATTAACTGTAAGTTCAGAAAATTAAGAAGATTTCCCATTTGGGTGATCGATAAACTTTAGTTTGTTTGAGAAATGAAGTATTTTTAAGCAAGTAAATCACCGAGGAATGCAGAAAAGAATGCTTTCATCTTGGGTAGTGCAATTTGGGCGGCTTGTTTAACATCCTGATGGGAAAGCTTTTCTTCTGAAATCCCTGCAGCTAAATTACTGATGCAGGAAACTGCCAGTACTTTCATACCTAATCCATTCCCGATCATTGCTTCTGGTATAGTTGACATTCCTACTGCATCGGCACCAAGCACCCGAAACGCGTTAATCTCCGCGGGAGTCTCGAATGCAGGGCCGGAGAGCCCCAAATAAATCCCTTTCACGAATGGCAAGTCATTTTTCTTGGCAATTTCTTGAAGTCTTTCCTTAAGGGTATTGTCGTAAACTTCAGTTTGGTCAGGAAATCTTGGTATTTTAGGATTGAGAGAGGGGCCAATTAAGGGGTTTGAATCCATAAAATTGATATGATCTTCTACAATCATAAGGTCGCCTATTTGAAAGTTTGGATTAATTCCTCCAGCTGCGTTTGTTAAAAGAAGGTTCTGTATTCCTAATTCGTGTGCAAGAAGAACAGGAAAGCGAATAGGATCCCATCCAGCCCCTTCATATAAATGTCTTCTGCCTTGAAAGAGCAAAATTTGTTTTTGATTGATTTCACACAAACTAAGAATTCCTTCATGTCCTTCAATTGTGGTGGAGGAAAACCCCGGTATGTCCGAGTAGTTAATGGATAATGAATTTTGAAAAATTTCACTTATTTCTCCCCAGCCAGAGCCACATATTAGTGCGACTTCAGGATTTATTTTTCCCCACGCATTGCGGAGGTATTCAACTGTATCTGTAAGCTTAACTTTAATTTTGTCAGTCTCAGCCATAGTTCAATTCAAAATGATCTGATTTTATAGTAAGATGATTGCTATAATCTGGTTTTATACTCTTTTCGGTATGGCCAATCACTTGTGCGTCAACCTGATAAGACCTAGAAAGGGCGATTATTTCTTCCACCGCTTCGGTTTTACAATAAATTTCGAACCGGTGTCCCATGTTATATACTTGGTGCATCTCCCTATCCGTTGTGCCCGAGACCCGTTGGATTTCCTGAAATAGTGGAGGTGGTGTAAAGAGATTATCTTTTATATGGTATACATTTGTACCGAACCGCATGCATTTAGTCTGTCCGCCTCCAGAACAATGAACCAAGCCCAAGATTGACTTACCCAATTCCGACATGATTGTTTTAACAATTGGAAGATAGGTTCGAGTGGGGCTAAGCAATGCTTCCCCAATCAAAAGAGATGAATTTATTAATTTATCCTGCATGCGAAATGGTCCGCAATAAAGAAATTCTTCCTTAGTTTGAGGATCAAAAGTTTCAGGATAATTTTGGCGATAATGTGAGGAGAGTATTTCATGACGGGCACTTGTTAATCCGTTACTTCCAATACCACTATTTTCCTTATTCTCATAGGTAGATTGGCCCGATGAGGATAAGCCCACAATACTGAGCCCTGGGCAAATATTAGCATTATCAATAATTTTCCCCTTCGGCACGATAGCGACCGCACAGGAGTCTACGGCAACCGTTCCAGTGAGGTCTCCCACATCCGCGGTTTCCCCTCCCCCACTCGAAACATCAATATCAAAATCACGCAACGTTTGAATAAATTCCTCCGTACCTTCGATCAGCGAAGCAAGTGCCTCACCTGGAAAGTTTCTTGCATTTCGGTTTACTGTACTGGAAAGAACAACTTGGTCCCAAATACCAACGCAGGCAAGGTCATCCAAATTCATAACAATACTATCTTGGGCGATTCCTCGAAATACAGAAGGGTCTCCGGTTTCTTTATACCAAAGATAAGCGAGTATAGATTTCGTGCCAGCACCATCAGAGTGGATGACATTGCACATATCTTGATTCCCCGTCAGGAGATCATTGGTAACTTTGCAAAACGCACCTGGGAAGCATCCACGGTCCAGTTTATCTACAACTTGATGAACTTCATCCTTGCTTGAGGAAACTCCTCTTTGATTATATCGATTATTTGAATCGTTGCTTGCCATATTATTTATTCTGTTTGATCGAGTTCATTAAATAAAACAATTTCTTTGGATGGTTATTATCGCCTTCATAAAATGAAAGTACAAAGTTATAAAACACTAGCTAGATTTATTCAAAAGACCGAGAATTTTCTTTTGGAAAATGAGGTTGTTAATAATTTATTCTGGGAAACTTTTTCTGAACTAGTCAAAAAGCCTTCTTTTTCAGTTTGGGCAGGAGTAATTCTAGAGAATGGAAAAATTAAACTTTGTGCGATTCGAACAGAAGCAAATTATCTATTACTTTCTGGTGGAGAGGATGTTTATTTAGAACACCTCATTCAATATTTCAAAAGAAAAAAATTGAAATTAAAGGGAGTTTCCGGATCCAGTCAGGGAAGTCTCTATTTTGCTGAAAATTGGCTTTATGGAATCCCTGAGCAAGCGAAAGGCCGGAGGGATTTTTATATCTATGAATCTCCTAAAAAGATTTTTCAATGGCGAACTGAAAGTACCAAACAATACACGATTAAAGCAGTCGGAAATAACGAATGGCCAAGAGCTCGTTTATGGGCATTCAATTTCGCTAGTGAGTCAAATCCTCCACTCAATGGTTCGGCATTAGTTTTAATGGCCAAGAAAATGATGAAAAAACAATCTTTATTTTTTATCCAGGGTGCTAATTTTGAAACATGTGGGATGGCCGGCTTTGGCAGAGAAACACCCTCGTACTTGGTAATTAATCTAGTTTATGTTCCCGTCGAGTGGCGCAATCAAAAAATTGCCCAAAAGTTAATCCTAGATTTAGTTCATTACGCTCAGCAGGAAAAAAATAAAAGATGTATCCTTTTTAGCGACTATCAGGAAGATGGTAACCTTTACCAATCAATCGGTTTTAATACAGTTTCGAAGTATGCAGAGAGAATGTTTTAGAAGTCACATTTAAATAAACCTTAGTTTTCAACTTTCATTTCCCTGGAGCCATCTTGAAAAACAGCTTTGATAATATCATTTTTTTTCAGTTTTTCAGCCCGATCTATTGTTTCTCCATTCAAAGTTTTAAAAAAAGAAAATCCGCGATTTAATACCGAATTCATACTACTACTTTCCAATCGTTGGTTGAGAGAGTCTATTTTATATAAATTATGACTGATGAATTGTTCCATTACACGATCCATTCGCAGTGAGAAATCATCTAAGTGCTGATGGTAATTGTCCATTTTAGATTGAGGAGAAAAAGCCTGCAATTTGGCTTCTAAAAGGGACAGTTTCTCGTGATGTACTTTTATTGCTTGTTGGGGGATTTCCTCTAGATGAACTTGAAGTGCCTTGAGGTGCTCAATTTGCTGGATGTGTTGTGAGGTTATCCATTCCGCAGATGCAGAGGGAGTCTCGGCACGAAAATCGGCAGCAAAATCAGTGAGTACAAAGTCTGTTTGGTGACCAATTGCAGAAATAACCGGTGTTTTGAATGAAGCAACTGCACGGACTAACTCTTCGTCATTAAAAGCCCATAGGTCCTCAATCGCGCCGCCTCCTCTAGTCAAAACTACTAGATCGTAATCATTATATCTTTCTACATTGGATAATGCATTAATTAATTCTTTTGGAGCAGCTCTACCCTGTACAGACGAATTAAAAATATTAATGTCTCCAGACCAATTTCTTCGTTTTAATATACTTAGAAAATCCTGCAAGGCAGCACCTCTGATCGAGGTAATGATAGCAATTTTTCTTGGGAGTACCGGAAGGGGGATCTTTTGGCTATCATCAAATAAACCTTCGTCTAATAATTTTGCTTTTAAACGATCAAATTGAAGTCGCAGGTTACCGGTTCCATCCTGCATTAAATGTTTAATTCGAAATTGATAATCTCCCCTTGGCTCGTAGACGGTAACATTTCCATAAGCTACGCATTCATCTCCCTCCTGTGGTATGTATCCGAGATGAGAAAAGTCACCTTTAAAGAGAACGGCCTTAATCTGACTTGTTGAATCTTTTAAAATAAAATACCGGTGTCCGCTAGGTTGTGCTCTTAGGTTTGAAATTTCACCTTTTATCCAAACAGGGGGAAATCTATTTTCGAGCGTACTTTTAATTTCTCGTGTTAATTGTGCAACCGACCATATTTCAGAAGAGTCCTGATTTTCTTCAAATAGATTTGTCTGCATTATTTTGTTTTTTAGAGATATTGTGACCAATTATAATCATTATTATAAGTATTGAGATGCCACCCCATATGAATTTCCAACTGCCTCCGAAAATTCCTGCTGAGGCTAAAACAAAACCACAATCGGTAATTGCAACAATAGGAATCGATACAAGTAGATATTTAGAAAAGGGTAATTTAAGTAATCCAAGCGCATAATTCGTAAATATAAATGGGATCCCTGGGGTAAGGCGTAAAATAATTGCCCACTGTACTAAATTATTGGGAGGTAATTCGGGTATGTTGTATTTAAATCGCTGAAGTAATTTGTCTATAAATGAGCGCCCAATGCCATGGGCGAGCCAATAGGTCCAAACCAAATTTAAGGATAAAGCAAGTACGCTGTAGAAGCAGGCGTAACCAGCACCGTGCTTGGTTCCCCATATTCCAAATAAAAATAAAAAGGGTGCACATGGTAAGATAAAACCAGGTAAGACAGTCAGAGCGACGAAAAGCCAAATTCCATTATTTAGTAAAAATTCTTTAAACCAAAACCAACATTCTAGCAAATATTGCTTACTTTCGTCTCCCCCAATTGCGATTAGTCCAAAGTAGAGAACCCCGAGAATTGAGAAAATGGATAAAACTAAGAAAAATGTTAAAAATAACTTACTTTTAATAAGTTTCAAGGATAGTAACAGTGGGGTATTTGGAAAATAAAACGATTAGTCTTTAGTAATAATCTTAATCGGTGCATCTGAGTTGTTATTATCTATAGAACGATTCCTGGTTGGTAGATCTTGGCTACATTCATCCACATTCTCGGAAGAGAGGGACATTCGATAAGTGTTTACTATTGGTACTGCAAGAAATACTGCAGTGCATAAAATAAGTACAATTATTAAAAGTTCAATTTTACAGAAACCTTTCTTTTTTTTCGAGGTCATGATAAAGTTGTTTTTCACAGTTTTCATACTATCAACCAATTAACCAATAAAGTAGTCCTGGCAAGGTAATGCCAATTAATGAAACGAATCCTAATATCATTTGAGCTTTAAAAGCCTTTTTTTGATTCTCAGGTGTTAAGGGAGAAGGCGGTTGACCCCAATCATCTTCTTTTGAGTCTTGCTCTTTAAAATCATTTTCCATGAATGGTTAAGTTGTAATATTAAAACTCTAACTATCAATCAAATTTAAGTATAAGTTAATAAATGTTTAAGCAAATCTCCATTCTTGGATCCGGTTTACTAGGTGCATCGTTGGCGATGTCCATTCATCATGCCAAGATTGCTCAATCAATTATAATATGGGCTAGACGAAAAGAGACGGTCGACTTGTGTTCTTCCAAGGCATGGTGCCAGCATGGCGAAGAGAACTTAGAAAAGTCTGTCCAGGGAAGCAATTTGGTCATTATTTGTACGCCAGTAGAAACAATCGGGAGCATAGTGGAACAGATTGCCCCTTATTTAGAAAAAGGGACACTTGTGACTGATGTCGGTAGCGTGAAGAACCAAATCTGTTTGGATTGTGAAAAATCAATGGGAAGTTCGGAAGGAGTTTTTATTGGATCGCACCCCATGGCTGGTTCAGAAAAGTCAGGAATGGAATTTGCAAGCAAAGAACTCGTGAATGGGAAATCATGTATCATAACGCCGATGAGGGATGATCCCGTTGATCAAATTCAAAAGTTAGAAGAGTTTTGGAAAGCTTTAAAAATGAATGTTTTCCAATTTAGCCCAAGAGAACATGATCGGGCTGCTGCATACTTTAGCCATTTACCACATTTACTTGCTTCCTGCCTTTCAAGGCATCTTGATACTCAAGATGTAAACTGGAAAAAAATCTCAGGAAATGGATTGAAAGACACAACCAGAATTGCAGAGGGAGACCCTCAGCTTTGGCAGCAAATTTTTCAAATGAATAAAAACAAAATTTTAACCGCAATTGCAGATTTTGAAAAATCTCTTTTAGAGTTTAAAGAGTTATTAAAAGGGGAGAATAAAAACGAGTTGCAGAGCTATTTAAAAATAGGATCAAATTTTCGTAAGGAATTAGATAAATGAATGATGATTTTATAGATATTATTCCGTTCAATAATAAAAATAAATGTAAGGTCGAAGTACCCGGATCTAAGAGTATATCGAACCGTGCACTTATTTTAGCAGTATTGAATGATGGAGTTGTTCAATTAAACGGTATCTTACAAAGTGAAGATGTTGATATAATGCTCGTTGCATTACAATTATTGGGTGTAAAAATCGAAATTGATAATACAAACAAAGTTGTAGTCGTTCATGGGTGTAGAGGGATATTACCGGTTAAGAAAGCTAAAATTAATGTTGGCAACGCGGGTACTGTCGCTCGTTTCCTTACTGCTTTGCTTGCATTTCAGCAAGAGGGTGAATATTTTCTCGATGGTTCACCTCCAATGAGAATCCGCCCAATGGATGGTTTATTAACTGTACTGGAATCACATGGTTCAAAAATAGAATTTCACGGTGAAAAAAATTGTTTTCCATTTACCATAAATGCAAGTGGACTATCGAATCATGATTGGGAAATAGATGCTTCTGCAAGCAGTCAAATATTATCTGCAATTTTATTAATTAGTCCATTAATTCCAGGAGAACTTCGACTTAATTTAATTGGAGATACTGTTTCAAGACCATTTGTTCAGATGACGGTAGAAATGATTCACCAATTTACTGAGAAAGGTTCAGGTGAAATTGTACAGAATGGAAACAATTTTATAATACCACAATTAAATCTTAATATTGAAGGCGGTACCTACGCAATTGAACCTGATGCAACTGCTGCCTCCTATTTTATCTCTCTACCTTTGTCTGTAGGAGGGGAGATCGAAGTGTGCAACTTACAAAATTGTAATCTACAGGGAGATATTGGATTTTGCGAAGTTGTAAAAAACATCGGATTTCGTATTTCTAAGTCTGAATCTGGTATTGAATCTCGTTTGGATACAATCGCTAAGGGAGGAGATTTCGATTTTAATGATATTTCTGATACTTTTCTTACCCTTGCTGCCCTTTCACCTCTTCTTCAATCACCACTGAGAATTTCGGGCATTGCTCATACACGAAAACAAGAAACCGATCGTGTAGGTGCAATGGCAAATGAACTTCGAAAACTCGGACAAAATGTTGAAGAAGGTCACGATTTTTTATCAATACATCCAAATTTAAATAAATTATCTAGTGTTACACCTGTCTCTATAAAGACTTATGATGATCATCGTTTTGCAATGAGCTTTGCGATATTAGGATCTTACGATTTATTTAAAAATGGAAAGTCGTGGATGCGAATTCAAGATCCCTATTGTTGTGCAAAAACTTTTCCAAAGTTTTTTCAATTACTCTCTCACCTTCAATCTAATTGTATTTAATTGATGAAAAATTTCACTGTTATAGCCATTGACGGAGGTGCAGGTACAGGAAAATCAACAACTGCAAATCTTTTATCCAATCAATTTAATTTATTACATGTTGACACGGGTTCTCATTATCGTGCGATTACTGCTGCCTTTTTAGATAGCGATGTTACCCCTGCAGATGCGGGTAAAACTCAAAATTTAAATAAAATAGAATTGAATTCTGCGATTTCTAAGATGAAGTCAACAATTACAATAAACGGATTAACTATCCCCCAAGGTATACTTCGATCGGACAAAATTAATTCCATAGTTTCTTCTTACGCATCGATTCCAAGTATCCGTTCTCTTCTTTTTGATTATCAGAAATCTCAAATCGAGTTAGCTAGGTCCAATCAATTCTCTGGACTTGTTATGGAGGGTCGCGATATTGGTTCAATAATATTACCGAATGCCGATTTGAAACTTTTTTTGACCGCAGATGAAACTATTCGCAATGAAAGACGCGAATTGGATGGAGAATCGGATCAAATTTCTGTCCGTGATCATTTAGACACAACTAGAAAGATTGCACCTCTTACGCGCTGTATTGACTCAGTATTAATTGATACAACCGAACTAACAAAAGATGAGGTTTTATCTCGTATTTCACAATTAATTAATAACCTGTGATCACCGTTACCTATCGTATTGCTCAGATATTATCTTTTTTTTACTTTCGAACTTTCCACAATGTAGTAATTAATGGACTAGACAATATACCTTCCTCGGGTGGTTTTATACTCGCTTCCAATCATTTAAGCTTTCTAGATCCACCACTGGTCGGTTGTAAGGTTAATCGCAACTTACATTACTTTGCTCGGGATTCCCTTTTTAAAGGCCCTCTTGGATTTTTAATCAAACGACTTAATTCAATTCCAGTCAATCGAGGACAATTAGATCTTGGTACACTCAAACAAACCCTGAGAGTTTTGAAGCAAGGCGATCCCCTGCTTGTTTTTCCTGAGGGAACGCGAAGCACAGATGGTAGTCTCGGTACGGGTAAAAAAGGACTTGGACTACTTGTTATTAAATCCAAGTGCCCAGTCTTACCAGTTCGTATAGAGGGTAGTTTTGAAATCTTGGGAAAAGGAATGTTTATTCCACGACTAGGTCGAAAGTTGAGTATAACTTACGGTCCTTTAATTCCATTCAAGTCTCTCAATAGTGATCCTTTTTCCAAGGGAAGTTATGAAGAGGTGTCCGCTCAAGTTATGCACGAAATAGGACAACTCTAGTAACTAATTAAATCTTGAAAATCCTCGAAATTGCAATGGCACAATTCTTAGGATCTAAAATTGTTAAAACTGGAGTATTACTAGGCATTTGTAATGTCGAATGTATATTAACCAACATGTCAGTCTTGTCTACAAATGGCGGGCATGCAATGGTAGGAAAGGTTGAATTCGCACCTACAAAACCGGACAGGGCGTTTGAGCGTCCGGCAATGGTAATGTAAACAATCGATTCTTCATTTTGATTATCAGTAAGGATCTTGAGAACTTCCAATGGTTGCTTGTGTGCGGATGCGACATGTTGTTCCCATTTAATTGATAGTTCATCCAGGTTATTAGTTATTTTTTTAGCATGTGACTCGTCAGATGCTGATCCCATTATTATTACAACTTTCATATTAGCTAAGGTAAGGTTTAAGATTATTAAAAATGCGTTCTTCCATGGTCTGCGTAAGGTCTGGAAAAGAAAAATTTTCGCCTGTAATTGTCTCATAAAGATGAATATACCGAGCAGAAAGTTCTACGACTAAGTCGACTGGGGCTTCTGGCAAGGATTCGTCTTTGTATGGGTCGCAATTTTCTTTGAACCAAAGCCTGAGGAATTCTTTATCAATATTTTCAGGTTCTTTCTTTTCGCTCAATCTTTGCTCAAAACTGCCTTCTATCCAGTATCGGCTGGAATCGGGGGTATGGATCTCATCAATAAGAGTAATTTCTCCATCTTCAGCGAGTCCCATTTCATATTTGGTATCTACAAGAATAAGTCCATGCTTGGATGAAATTTCCTGACCCCTAACAAATAAATCAATCGCTTTTTGGGAGGCATACTCCCAGTGTTCTTTCTCCATCCACCCTTCCGAGATGATTTCATCTGGTGATATTGGACGGTCATGATCTTCTTCTTTGGTGGTAGGAGTGATTACCGGTTTTGGTAATTTTTGGTTTTTCACCATTCCATCAGGAAATTGAATGCCGCAATATTCTCGATCCCCTTGATTGTAAATTGTCCAAAGGGACGTGCTTGAACTTCCAGTTACGTATCCACGAACCACAAATTCGATTGGAAATGGCTTACATTTTTTAGCAATGGTTACATTCGGGTCTGGTAAATCAATTACATGATTGGGAATTATGTCCTTTGTTTGCTCGAACCACCAGGCACCGGTTTGATTAAGCACCTGACCCTTAAATGGAATTGTTGCTAAAATTCGGTCGAAGGCGGATTGCCTATCGGTAGTAATTAAAGCAAGCGTATTACCAAGGTCATAGCGATCCCGGACCTTTCCATTGTAGCAAGTGCCTTTATTTAATGAAGTAGAAGTTAGGCAATTAGCCAGACTGTTACCAATTATATCGCGATAGTTATTTTTTGTTTTAAGTTCTTCGATCATTTTAGAAAAAGGTCTAAATTAGGAGACAAAACGAAAAGTTCAAGCTCAACCGAATCTTATTCTCCTTTCGTTGACTAGTTTCTACTGATAGATTAGTAATATTTTCTTATCAAATTAAATAATTTATGATTTCTGAAACAACTTACGATCTTATTATTCTCGGCGGTGGACCGGCCGGTTATGCTGCGGCAATTCGGGCAGGACAACTTGGTAAAAAAGTGGTTTGTGTTGAAATGGAAAGAGCCGGTGGAACCTGTTTGAATTGGGGCTGTATTCCGTCTAAGGCATTGCTCAAGAGTGCAGAAACTTTTCAATCGGCATTACATTCCGAAGTATTTGGTTTCAGTTGCAAAGAAATAGAAGTGGATTTTGAAAAAGTGATGGGTCGATCCCGTAAGGTGGCGAACCAAATGGGAGGAGGTATCGAATTTTTGTTTAAGAAAAATAAGGTAGATTATATCGTAGGAAAAGGTTTCGTTCATGCACCCGGCATGGTGGAGATAACAGAAGGTGATAAGGCAGGAACATATTTGAAGGGTACGAATGTTATGATCGCAACTGGTTGTAAGCCCAGGACGCTACCGGAGGTGCCTGTGGACGGTCATAAGGTAATGACTTCGCGTGAAGCCTTGGCAATGACTGAACAACCCAAAAGTATAGCGATCATGGGAGCTGGTGCAATTGGTGCGGAGTTTGCTTATTTTTTAAATGCATTTGGCACAAAGGTAACACTGATTGAAATGCTGCCCAAAATTTTGCCGGTTGAGGATGTGGAGGTTTCGGATGCGATTCAAAAATCTTTTACTGGGCAGGGGATTGATTGTCGGGTCAATACCCGCGTGGACGGAATTGAGGTAGGAGCCGACTCGGTACAGCTTACTCTCGGAAGCGAGGAGGGTGATGAAAGTCTGGAATTTGACTCTCTGTTATTGGCAATCGGTGTGGTTCCGAATCTAGAAGGTTCTGTTTCGGAGAAACTAAAACTGGAAACTGTAAAAGGATACCTAAAGGTAGATGAAAATTATGAAACTTCAGAATCCGGTATTTATGCGACCGGTGATATTGTCGGTCCTCCCTGGTTAGCTCATATTGCCACCTATCGAGCTATTCAGGCAGTCAATGGAATGTTTGAGCACTCGAAGCCTGTTCCAATTGATGCATTTCCCGGTTGTACCTACTGTCAGCCCCAAGTTGCCAGTATTGGTTTAACTGAGGAGAAGGCAAAAGAAGAGGGTATCGAATATAAAATTGGTAAATTCCCTTTTGCGGCATCTGGTAAAGCCGTAGCGGTGAATCATTCGGAAGGTTTTGTTAAAGTAATTGTCGGTAAGAAATATGGCGAGATTTTAGGGGCCCACATTATCGGATCCGATGCAACCGAGTTGATCACAGAGTATGGATTGGCGATGAAATTAGAAGCCACCGTTGATGAAATTCATGGCACCATTCATGCCCATCCTACGATGAGCGAAGCTTTGGCTGAGGCCGCTGCTGCCGCTCATGGGGAAGCGATTCATATTTAATTAAATCTTTTCTGAAGCAACTTGTTTGGTTTGCGGTCTTTCTTTTTTTAGGGGCAGCGAATGCCAAAGAACTAGAGGTTAAAACGGCTCGCGTAATGACCTGGGTACCTCCCTATGCGACGGATATATGTAGGGTTCGTCTAGATCAGTCATTTGGTGGAATGGGTATGAAAGATGGTCTTACCCACTTAGGTCTCCAATTTTGGCATCCAGTACAGGGTGGGCAAATCAAATTGGTTGGTAGTTTTAAACCGATCGATGATTCAATCATATTAAATTTTCGGAAGTGGGGCGATTTACACGATGTCCGAGTATTACTTTGCATCTACAATGGAACCCCGGAGGGATGGAACTGGAATTTAGCCAGGAATGCATTCGGTTCTTACCGAAAACAATTCATACAAGCACTGGTTGCTGAAACCGTGCGACTTAAGTTGGACGGTGTTGATATCGACTTTGAAGGTAAAGGGCAGTGTGAGGCCGACAAGAAGGCATTTGTGAAGTTTATTATAGAGCTATCCCTTGCTCTGAAAGCAAAAGGTAAGGAGCTCACCGTTGATAGCTTTGCATACAAGTGGAATGCCCCTAATCAAGGCTGGTGGAAGATGCTACTCCCACATGTCGATGCCCTTCATGTTATGGGATATAAGGAGACCGGTTCGAAGTCTGCCGGCTGGAAATCTTACGATTTTCTAAAAGCAGCCGCAGGAAAGTTTTCTTCCAAACTCCTAATTGGGGTTCCCAGTCATGCCAGTAAATGGGAGAAGGCTACAGTTCAAGAGCACTTGGAATGGATCGCGAAAGATTCTTCCGTTGGCCTTGCCATTTGGGATGCCCAGCTCAAAGATCCTAAATGGAGAATTAAAGAGAGTTGGCAAACGGTCTCAAGAATTAGGCAAGGAGCAGATTTTAATGGTACCAGTTCCCCCAGTATTTCTGCTGAAGAGAATCAAGAAATTAAATTGAAAACGGAACAGATTACTAAGGATTAATCTTGCAGGAATTACTGAATTTTAAATATTAAATTAAATTTAAATAAAAAATTAGTTAAATTTAAAATTCCGGTTATCGATAGCTTAAATCGCATCATTATTGTATGTGCATTTTTTAAAGCCGATCGAGTGGGCTTATGATTCCGAAGGGTTTTTTCATAACATGGGTATAGATTTGGGTAGTCTCCACGGAAGCATGGCCAAGAAGTTCCTGGACGGTTCGAATGTCTGCCCCACCCTCAAGCATATGAGTGGCAAAGCTATGGCGAAGCACATGAGGTGTGACCCGTTTTTCGATACCCGCTTTTTTCGCCGTATTGCGCACTGCATTTTGATATGAATTTTCCAGTGCATGGTGCCGAAGGAGTTCCTCGCCTCGAGGATTCTTTACAAGTCGGCTATGAGGGAAAAGGTACTGCCAGCTAAGCTCTCTCCGAGCTACGCTGAACTTACGAGCGAGTGCTTCGGTCATACTTGCACCCCCAAATTCAGCTTTGATATCCTCGGCGTGCAAAGCTCTTGCTTGTTCGACTTGTAGTTGTAAAAAATCAACCAAAGAAGTTGGTAGCACCGATGCCCGATCTTTATCTCCCTTGCCCCCCCGGATAGATAACTGACCGCGATCAAAATCTAAATCCTTAACCCGCAAGCGTAATAATTCGTTTACCCGTAAGCCTGCCCCATATTGCAAGCGACCCATTAAACGGAATTTAGTGGGTAGTAATTCCAGTAGGCGTGTCACTTCCTTTTGGGATAAAACAACAGGCACCCTTATTCTCTTCTTTGCTCGGGTCGCCCCCCGGAAATCTACATTTGGTTGCTCTCTTACATAGCGGAAGAA
>JAQXBH010000221.1 GCA_029252505.1 Opitutales bacterium
CTATTGAGTAAGTATGTGGATTGGCAGGAACCTCACCTTTTCTATGGTGACCCCTGCTACTGGTTCGACTATTGCAAGGTGAACTTCTCGAAACAAGTCTCATTGATCCATGATTATCCGCTCTACGAGTGGACTATTTTAGTAATAAAATAACATGAGATGGGTAAAGTTAGGGAAAATTTTCGAAGCAAAAGGCCAGCATGATTGGATGCTTTCGCATACGGCATGTCCATCCCCATATTTGGTTAATGAGGATACACTACGTGTTTACTTTGCTACTCGTGATTTAGATAATAGTCCTAGTATCGGATTTGCTGAGTTTTCCATCAATGATGGTTTCAGTTTAAGAAAGGTCGCGGAAAAACCTTGCCTAAGTCGAGGCGAGTGGGGATTTTTCGACGATAATGGGGTCTATCCTGGCCCCGTCTTACCCTATGGGGACAAACTACGTTTCTACTACATGGGCCGATCAAACGGAACTCCACCTCTTTTTTATATGGCAATTGGTTTGGCTGAAAGTGAGGACGATGGTTTGACCTTCACTCGATTAAGTCCTGCTCCGGTCTTGTCGAGAAGTACTGAAGACCCTTGGATGGTAAGCACGCCTTTTGTACTCAACGATAGCCATAACATTTGGAAAATGTGGTATACTTCGGGAATAGGGTGGGTTTCAAGATCTCCTCCTAAATCCAAGTATCATATCAAGTATGCCGAGTCATCTGATGGTATTTCGTGGATTGTGACTGGAGATATTTCCATTCCCATTGATGGAAATGAAATGAATTTGGCTTCTCCGTGGTTTTGGCGAGAGGGTCAAAATTGGCATGGTTTGTATTGCGTAGCTGGAGCAACCAATGGTTACCGTATATGCGAAACGAAATCAACTGATGGACTTTCATGGCAAAAACTTGAAACACCAAATGGGTTGGAGCGATCTCATTCAGGATGGGATTCGAATTGCATGGCATATCCTTCATCATTCATCCATAAGAGGAGTAGGTATTGTCTTTACTCAGGAAATGACAACGGCAAGGGCGGAATTGGAGTTGCAAGGCTCGAAAAGTAGAAAATCCATAGTTTTATGAGTTTCATTCATTTTACTGACATTGATCCATCTGTTCCTTCAACTTGGCAGGGAAAAAAGGTTCTTTCTTTTGACTTTGACTGGGCAATCGACGAAATCCTAGAAGATACCTTGGCCTTGATTCAGCAAGCTGAGGTAAAGGCTACAATGTTCGTTACGCACCAAACTCCAGTACTTGAAAAGATGAGGGAGTCGTCTCTGATATCCATGGGTCTGCACCCCAACTTCAATCCTCTCTTACGCGGTCAAACTTCATTAGCTTCTCCTGCTTCCATAATGTCAGACTTGAAAGAAATTGTACCAGAGGCTAAGGTACTACGCAGCCACTCGATGACTCATAGTGGGCTATGGTTGAATTCTTACAAAGAATTAGGCATATCGCACTTAAGCCAGTATTACATGGGTGCAGTGAAGAGTATACAACCCTTTAAACATGTTAATGGCTTAGTGGAAGTACCGGTATATTTCGCTGATGACGGATACCTTGTCGTTAATAACCATCAGGAGTGGAGTAATCCTTCTTTGGAAGAGATCACGAGCATATCCACAAAAGCCGTGAAGGTATATAACTTTCATCCCATACACATCGCACTTAATAGCTCGAGTTTTACTGCTTATGAGTCGACCAAATCTTCTCATCGTGAATGGGACTCAATTATGGGGAATCGGAGTTCCTCTTTTGGGGTGCGGGATATACTTAAGCGAATAATCCAAGAACAGAAATGATTCATGAAATTACGATAACTTTACTAGGGTAATAGAAGAAAATATATTAGAGGTTGAATCGAAAAGTTTTACAAAATATAATTTTTAATTAGTTCCTATCTTTAATGAAAAACTTATATTCAAAAATTAAAAAAATAATAAATGATAGTGATTGTCTATTCACTGATAATGATAAAAACTTTATTAAAAGAATTTACTCAAATGGTATTAACAGATATTCATCTAGAATATCCATGATTAATTTCACTGGTGGGGAGAAAGTTCTTGATGCAGGTTGTGGTTTTGGTCAATGGTCTGTTGCTCTTGCGGAACAAAATAATCAAGTAGAATCTATCGATCCGTGTAATTTAAGGATAGAGACATTAAGAAAAATCATTTCTTAAATAGGTATAAAAAATATTAATACAAGAATATTGAAGTTGGAGGAAATTGATTATCCTGATAATAGTTTTGATAGCATATTTTGTTACAGTGTAATTTTTAGGTCGAACCCTGAGATAGCTATCAAAAAATTTAAGAAAATAATTAAACCTGGTGGGAAATTATATTTATGCTCCAATGGATTAGGTTGGTATCTATATAATATTATTGAATCGCCTAACAAATCATTGAATTTCGAACCTAGTTTGGCTGCAATTGGTGCAGTTAATCGGGCTATCAATAAATCTGTAACAAATAAGTATGATGAATTTGATGACATAATTTCTAGTGATAAACTTTCAACAATTCTTATAGATCATGATTTTAAACTAGATTATGTTGGTGCAGAAGGAACTTTTTCTGTAGATAATCGTAAGGATCCTTTCTTTATTGGAGAATATATGGGTGAAGAAGGAGTGTATGAGATTCTAGCAAAATGTAGTAAATAAACATTAATGAGTATTAGATTAATAGTTTATATATTATTTATTCCACTTTCTTTAGGTTTATATATAATTGCATCTATTTCACGTTTAAAATTTTCACAAAATTTAATCAAAAGTCCTCGAATTGTATTTGGGAGTGCACCAATTCTTAATAATGTTTATTGGTCAAAGGCTATGCAAAAAAAAGGTTTCTTTTCAGAAACTTTTACATTTCCTATTTTTGATAGCATATGTAATATCAATGATTGGGATAATGTTTTAAACAAAAGATATCGATTTGTTCCATATAAAATAAGAGTTTACTTTGCTTTTGCTGAATCTCTTTTAAAATATGATGTTTTTATAATAAGTTACAGGGGCTTCTTTTTGCAAAGAACACCACACAGATTTCTACAGGGTAATATTTTAAGATATGCTCGTAAGAAAATCATAGTCATACCTTATGGTAGTGATTTTTTTGTTTATAAAAATATCCGTTCCACCAGTTGGATGCATGCACTTATGATTTCGTACCCTCTAGCATCTAAAACTCAGAATACTGTATTGGATGATGTAAATTATTGGAACAAACATGCCGATGCTGTCATACCATGTATTTCCGGGTTTGATGGTATTGGTAGATGGGATGTACTTCTTCCAAGTGCACTAATGATCGACTTAGAAGAATGGATATCTTCTAAGAAGGAGGACTTACATGACGGAAAAAGCGGATATGTCTCTATTTTTCATACTCCCAACCATAGAGGTTGTAAAGGAACTGAATTCATAATAAACGCCGTAGATGAACTTCGAAATGAGGGTCTTAAAATAGACCTTCAGTTATTAGAGAAAGTACAAAATGAAGAAGTTAGAGATCTTCTAATAAACGAGGCGGATATATTAGTAGAACAATTAATATTTACTGGTCATGGCCTAAGTGGTTTAGAGGGAATGTCAGTTGGAATACCAACCATTTCAAACCTTGAAGATGAAACATACACTCTTCCTTTGAGGAGATGGTCTTTCTTAGATGAGTGCCCTCTAGTCTCCGCAACACCTGAAAATATTACCGATGTTTTAAGAAAATTAATTACTAATCCAAAACTTAGAACGGACCTGGGGCGTGCAGGGAGAGAATATGTTGAAAAATACCATGGTCTCGATTCTGCCCAATATCTTTTCGAGAATGTATTTGATTACATTTATGGCAAAAAAGATTCAATAATAAATCTTTATCATCCAATTCTTGGCGAATATCCAAATCGTTCGCCAAAAATAAAGCATCCCTTAGTAAATAACAGGATTGTTGATGAAAGTAGTTAACTAATACTAGATGGCTAACATTTTAATAACGGGTATAACTGGTCTAATAGGTAGCCATTTATCGGAGGAATTATCCAACTTAGGGCACACACTATATGGAGTTACAAGGCGAATTTACAATAAAGCTAATTATGAACCCGTTTTGGTTGATCTATCATCAGACTGGAAAATTAGCGAGTTACCTACTAATATTGATGTAATCTACCACTTAGCCCAATCGGACAAGTTTCGTGATTTCCCTGCTGGGGCTCCCGATGTTTTTCAGGTTAATATTAATTCAACGGCAAAATTACTTGATTATGCAAAAAAAATAAGTGTAAGGAGTTTCATATATTCTTCATCAGGAGGTGTTTATGGAAATGGAGATAAGCCGTTTTTGTTTTTCTTACCTATTGTTCCTTTTGGCGAGTTAGGGTATTACCTTGGCAGTAAGGCGTGTGGTGAAATTCTTGTACAAAGTTACGCCCAAATTTTCCAAGTTAATATTGTCAGACCTTTTTTTTTGTATGGCCGTGCTCAAAAGAGAGATATGCTAATACCAAGACTGTTTGATAATGTTGTGAATGATAAGCCCGTTTATCTGTCTGGTAAAAATGGGATTAGGCTAAACCCTTTGTATGTTAATGATGGAGTAGAGGCATTAACAGCTATTTTGGATCGTTCCGACAGTAATACTTACAACTTAGGAGGACCAGAAATACTTTCAATTAGACAAATTTGTAACATATTCGGTTCTTATCTCGGAACAACTCCAAATTACAAACTATCTAATGATTTACCAAAAGACTTAGTTGGAGATATTTCATTAACTACAGAAGTACTTTATAAACCTAAAATAAAATTGTCCGAGGTAGTGCCTGAAATAGATGGCAAAATTTAGAGAAAAGCATTGAAAAAGTCTAAAATACTTCATATCCCAGCAACAGTTGGAGGAAATGCTCAGACTATTAACTGTCAAATGAAACTTTTGGGAATCCAGTCTTCTTCCTGGGCACTTTCTGAAAATTTAATGGGTCTAGGGAAAGATGCGGATAAATTTATTTATAAGGAAACTGAAAACTTTTTTGTAAAAGAAATAAAACGCTTTTTGTCTTTAAAATATGTTTTTTTATACAGGGTAGTATTCTTCAATTTTGGCTCCCTTTTACACACCCCTTTCCCTTTTTACAGATATAATAAAGAAGAAGGAATTAACTTTTTGCGTTTATATTTATATTCAAAATATCGATATGTAATGTACAGAGTAGAAATTGGTCTACTGGAGCTTTTAAAGGTCAAGGTTTTCGTTCAGTACCAAGGCTCGGACGCCAGGCAAAAGGATTATTGCCGTGGCAACTTTCAAGTGATGCTTCCCGAACATGCGAGGATTTACACTTTGATGGATCGATTAAGGGATGAAAATAAAAGAGAACAAATCAAACGATTCGAGCATTTTGCTAAGGGTATTTACTCATTGAATCCCGACCTCATGCATGTTTTGCCCTCATGCACAAAGTTTCTGCCTTATTGTCACATAGATTTAGAAATTTGGAAACCGGTTACTTGTAACATTTCCAATTACAAAGAAATATTAAAGATTGGACATGCACCTTCCAATCGCGATGTTAAAGGAACAGATCAAATCCTAAAAGTGGTTAAAGAGCTTCAACCTGCATACGGTAAGAGGCTTGCATTTCAGCTCATTGAGAATGTTCCCTACGATGAAGTGATGCATGCTTACCAATCCATCGATATCCTGATCGACCAGATTCATATAGGGTGGTATGGCGGTTTGGCGGTTGAGCTCATGGCATTAGGCAAACCGGTTTTAAGTTACATTCGGGAAGATGATCTTAAATTCATACCACCTGAAATGGCGGAGAATTTACCCATAGTAAAAACTTGCCCTGAAACTCTTAAGAGGAATTTGATTTCTTTGATCGAAATGCCCTATGAAGAGTTGGTTGAATTAGGGAAAAAAAGTAGGCAATATGTTGAAAAATGGCACTGCCCAAGAAAAGTGGTCGGGCAACTTATTGAGGAGATGAATCTTTGCTGAATTTCCTTGTTGTTATGATTATTTTTAAATTTCTGTGATCTCTATTCTTCATTGTCCCGAACAAGTGGGAGGACATCCAGGGACTTTAGCTAAGTATGAGAGGCAATTAGGACTGACAAGCACCTGTATTTGCGAAGGGGAAAATCCCTTCGCTGGCACTTCAGAAACCGTGTCCTACTTCGACAACCGGTCGCTTTTGCGATCTGAAATCAGCCGTTGGTTCCTTCTTTTGAAATCGGTTTCCAGGTCGGGAATCGTTCACCTTAATAATGGTCGCTTCATCACACCTTTCTTTGGTGATGGTCCTCACCCCAAGGAATCTCTTTTTCCCAAGCCTTTACGGAAAATGATTCGTCTATACGCTCTGAGTTTACTAAATTCAGAGGTTGCCTTGCACCGCCTAGGAGGCCAAAAAAAGGCGATTTTTATAACCTTTCAAGGATCAGACGCTCGCGAGACCCAGTGCTTTATTGAAAAACACCAGCAAAGTGGGTTAGCAGATGAAGTGATAGGAAGATCGGGGAAAACCAATGGTTCGATCAGGCGGAAAAAGATGTTATTAAATAGAGTCATAGACAAAATTTATTCACTTAACCCCGACTTACTCGAGGTTTTGCCTAAGGGTTCCGAATTTCTTCCTTATGCGACTGAGGCAGGTTTGAATCCTAAAATACTTCCATTCAATAAAAGCAGTGAATTTGTGGTCGGCCATGCTCCCACCCATCGAATGGTTAAAGGTACTGATGATATTATTCGAGCTGTCCAGAATTTGAGGTCCAAGGGATTCAAGGTTCGCCTGGAGCTAATCGAAGGCTTGAGCAGAGAAGATGCCCAGAAGAAATACCAGGAAATCGATCTTTTTGTCGATCAGTTGGTCATTGGCTGGTACGGAGTGGTTTCGCTCGAAGTCATGTCTTTGGGCAAACCGATCATTTGCTTCATCAAGGGCAGGGGGTTGCGCTTTGTGCCGCCCCAAATGCTTGCGGACTTACCCATCATCAATGCCGACGAAAGTTCGCTGGAGGAAAAATTAATTGGTGTTCTGCAAATGAGCTTAGAAGAAAGACAAACTTTGGCGGACCGAGGTTTAGCTTATTTGAGGAAGTGGCATGACCCGAGAAAGATTGCTCAGCGTGTGGCAAGAGATTATCGAGATGTCCTATCCTGTAAAGACCATGGCATAATTTGAAGGAATTGATGCTCATAGTTTCCTCCGAATATACTCCGATGCCGGCTGCGGCTGCTTCCCGAGTAAGACCTTTGGTGGAGGTATTGCTAGGTCTTGGAGCAACCGTTAGTGTTCTGACCTCGAAATCAGCCGAAGCCAACAGTCCGCTTGTCGAGAGATCCTTCTTTCCCGCGCCTTGCAACCGATCGAACCTAATTTTTCGGCTAATCCAAGAAATATTTCTGGGGTTTGACCTTGGCATCAGGATTTTTTTAAAGCGCCGAAAAACAAAATGTTGTCTCATAACTTCCCCCCCTTTTTTCATGGCTTGCACTTGCTCGATCTTTGCCCGCTGGGGCGGTGTTCCATATGTCATAGACATTCGCGACCGATATCCTCGGGTTTTGGTCGACCTCGGAGTCTTAAAGTCGTCAAGCTTTTTGAACAAAGTTTTCAGTGCTTTGGAGCGATGGATCTGTTCGGGGGCAACCTCGCTAATCACTGTTACTCAAGGACTAAAGTTGGAAATTTCTGAAGCGTTTCCAGCTAAGGAAATCCACTTGCTTGTTAATGGTTACGATGAGGAAGTATTTACTGAAGATTTGCTGTCTGTGAAAAAGGCGACCGAATTTACGGTCGTATACCATGGAAGGCTTGGTCGCTTTTATAGCCTCCAAGACTTCTTGGAAGTGATGAGGCTGGTTGAACGGGAGGATCCGTCGATTCGTTTCCTTATGATCGGTGATCTACCTGAGGAGCTTGGCCGAGCCGGTTGCAGCAATTTGACCATTTTGCCCGCCATGCAACTGGTGGACTTGGCGAGGCAGCTCGCCTCCTGCCACCTCGGGCTTTGCCTACTCAGGGAACTGTCAGCCATGAAAAAGGCTTTTCCTGCCAAGGTCTACGATTTTTTCGGGGCTGGGTTGCCGATGTTCGTGGGACCCGATGGCGAACTCGCGGATGCGGTTGAGAAGATGGGGTGTGGAGTTTCTTTTGCTAAGGTTTCACCTGAGGAAGTCGCCCAATCCATCGTCGGATTGAAACAGGATTCTGCTCGATGGACTCTTCTGCGAGACCAAGTCCTGCGTCATCGGGAGAATTTTGGCAGACGTAAGCTCGCATCCTCTCATTTCTCCTCCATAGTTAAAAACTAGAAAAGAGTATGATCGCAAAATCAGAACATTGGAATTTAAGTAAAATGGCTAAGTTGGCAGTCTGCCAATTGATCGCCATGGGTGTGTGCCTCTTTGTTACCCTCTATCATTCGCCGGCCAGCGAAACCCTGCTGCAGGTGAATCGCGAACGTTTACTCTTCTACGCTGTATCTTTCGGGTTCTTCTTTTTACTTGCTGGAGAAGTTAGCGGCCTTTTTGTCGATCAGCGAAGAAGCAAGGCTTGGAAAAGCGTCTTTCTTACCTTTGTCTCTTCCAGTCTGGGCGTATTTGGCCTTATCATTTTGGTTTGGACCATAGAGTTTGATTTCGTTGGTCGTTTTGCTGCCATCAAGATGCTGTGCGGTGTAGGGTTGCTTGTATACCTCTTTATTACCCTCCAAGGTTACTTGTCTCGAGGAAACCCTTGGAGAACCCTGGTATTGGTATCGAGCGAGCGAAGGAAAAGAATCTGTTCTTACCTTAGACCGGAGGAGACAAATATCGCCTGGGTGGATTTGAACAGTGGTCCAATGGACAAAGACTCTCTGCTTCGAGAGTGCGATGCCAATGGTGTGGAATTACTCCTGCTCGAGGAGGATCAGGAAAGTGAATTGCCAATCATGCCATTGCTTGCTTCCGGGGTGAGGGTTATGGGAATTGCGGCCTTTGTGGAAACCTTTTGCCAAAGGATTCCTCCTGCGGAAGTCGACGCCGCTTGGCT
>JAQXBH010000222.1 GCA_029252505.1 Opitutales bacterium
GTCTTCCCTGCCCTACGATTATTATAAGATTGAAAGCTATCTGAAAGATGGAAGAATTGGAGAGACTGCTTTAGCGTGGTGTGAGGGCAGGGAAGACTGGGAACCCCTCAATGAGTTAATTCCTAGTCCTGATTCTGAATCTTCTGATGAAAAAGTAGATGATTTTGAAAAGATCAATAATTTGATTCAAAAAGGTGAAACTGAATTTGCGTTAGATCTTGCTAGAGGTCTAAGTTGCAAAGTTTTATTTGGTAAATTATTGGAAAACTGTTGTTTTGCTTCAGACGGATCAATTCATTTGAGCGATCTTTTTTCAGGGTATCGAGGAGATATTACTCTTTTTTTCAAACTTCTTTCAATTGCTCCCGAAGGGACTCCACTTTGCAATACAATTGCAAAAGAAAATTTCACATCCCTTAAATTGGAGGACAATTCTTCTATTGAAGAACTTAGTTTCCTTGAGGGATTTACTAATTTGGAAAATTTGGAGCTTAAAAACTGTTCATCGCTTGAAAATTTTGAAGCACTTACAAAACTAACTAACCTCAAGACCTTAGAGATTACTGGTTCTGGATACCGGTCGTTTAAGGATTTATCATCCTTGGAAGACGTAACAATTACAAATCTTAGTATTACCAAATGTAGTTCCCTGGTAGATGTTTCTGCCCTTTCAGGTTTGCCCCATTTAGATAGTCTGAGAATTAATGATTGTAGCTCTTTAAAAGATATTTCTGTCCTTTCAAACTTACCCAATTTAAGAAGCTTAAACCTACAAGGATGTAGCTCAATTAAGGATCTTGGCAGTTTGATGTCTTTGGATAATATATGGAGTAAAGTTTTACCCAATCAGTTTTACCCAAAGTTGACTTATTATGAAAGAGTCCCTCAACTATCTTCAAAAATATACTACCTGACCGAAGATTTTATTGAGGAATCTCCCTTTGAATCTTTAGAAGAACTAGAAGAGGCCCAAGAGGAAGGTTCAGAAAAATGGGATGAATTTTTATCTGAAATAAACGGATATTATGAACCAGACGAAACAGATGAAGACTGGCAGGATAGCATTTATGATGAATGGGAGTATAGAGGGCCGAGTGTATAATTTCTAATTTTCTATCCCGACTAAATAGTAGCAATACTTGCTGTGAATTTTTATGAGTTTTAAATATATCCTCCATGTAATCTTTCATATCTATGAAAATATGGATATCTAGATCTGGTGAAATTTACGGACCTTATTCAAGAAGTTCAATTGACAATTTTCTCTCTGGGTCCTTATTATTTTTGGATGGTTGGGTTAGACTACCGAACTTGATAATTCATGGATCCCTCTTATTTAAATTTCAAGGTCTAAAAAAGTTATAACTACTTCTACTGAAAATTTACCGCCAGCTGAATTATTGCTTATAGCAAGTGTTGATACCGAGCTTGGCCCTCGTCAAATTCGTTTTTATTGGGGTGATTTGTCAACCTTGATAAAAGAAGATTCAGTTGTAGTGATAAGCACGAGTTGTTTTCAACCCAAAATCACAGGTATTGCATGGAGAAGAATTTTAGACAGGTTTCCGGCTATTGAAAAAGAAGAACCTAACTTTAAGGAAGTGATTGTTTCGAATCCTAGTTCTTCATTATGGCAAATGAGCGAAGAAGATTCCGCCAAATGTGCGAAATATAGAGATAATACGGATTCTTCATTTCGCCCACCGGCTATTTTGGCAAGCCCTCCATTACAAAATATAGATTTCAAGCGTCTGTTTGTTGTCCGTTCTCTTCCCGGTGATAAAGCATCGGGCACGGATTCTTCCTTAACCGACAAATATAATAATATGGTAAAGACTTGTTTTCCTGCAATCAAAGCGATTGAAGCACAAGAGCAGATGCAATCAAAAAAACCAGATGCTCATAATTATGAACATGTGGTTCTTTCCGCCTTAAGTTGGAGACAGGGTTACGAATCGAATGATAATTCTGATAGCACAAGCCTGATTTTTGAGTCTTTGTTAAGCTCCGCAGAATCTTGGCTTCGAGCTTCTCCTTGGTGGCGCTGCATTGATATTGTTTGTTGGGATGAAAAGAAAGATAAAGAAGAAATCTCGCGAAAATTAAGGAATTCCGTAGGTGATGAAACCAAAATTCAAGAACAGTCCGAATCCTTGAAATGCCTACACAAGGAAGTCTTGGATGATTTACAAATTTTAAAAAGAATTTTTGTCGCTAAACATGGTTTCAAATGAAAGGATCATGCTTCCTTGCAGGAAGAAATTGAGCGCTTGGATAAAGTACTTTCACTTGATGAATTGTTAGTAAAGGAAGTTGGTTCGGCCGCGGGCACATTAGCCGAGGCTCTGGTAAAATGGCTAGCTCGAGATATTTTTGGGAAGGGAACTGCGCTCAGTGGATCTTTTGAAAAAAATATCGAACTATTGGGCCAAAGTAAGGAGGGTAAACCTAAAGTTTCACAATGGGTTAAGAGTTATCTTCACACATTGAGAGTCCTACGTAACAGTTCGGCTCATGCTGCGGATAAGGATGGAAAGGATTCCGAAATTTTGCCCAATACCTTGGCTGAGGAAGACCTGACCGTTCTTTTTGCGAGTTTAAAACGTGTTCTTCGAATTCATCTCGAACGTATTAAGGGAAAGATTCAAAACTGATATCTTACTTTCTTCAAAACTAAAAGAGGTTCCAAGCAGCACTTACTTTGATCGCCCTTGATCGGCGGCGGTAGACAAAAACTACCTGCAATTTTGGAACGGCGCATGCACCCAAGTGGGCGTCGCTTGGAACCTATTAATATATTGAAGTAACTTATTCGTTCTAATCAAGAAAAATCTGCGGAAATTTACTCAAAGCTTCTTCCTGTGCGGATTGGTAGTGTTTCTTGTACTTCCACGCCCACGAAAACGCCGATTCGATTCGATAAGGACAATCCATGTTCGTTCCTAGCCTTCTGAATACCCCTCCAATAGTTTCTCGAATTTGACGATCCAAGTCTTTAAATGCAGTAAGGTCATTCGCCAAGCTGTAATAGGGTACCTGCATGCCGATGGCTCCCGAAATTTCCCGATTAATTTCCCGAACCATTCTTTCAAGCAAGGAAAGGCGATCATTTTTCAATGGTGAATTTTCAATCGCTCGAGCAAATTTGCGGGTTATACCCTGATAGGATCTGATCCATTTGATTGCTTTGTTTTCGATTATCTCGACTTGGTTACCCTGAAATGAAAAACCTAGAAATTCAAATCCCTGTTCAAAACTTTTGATCGAGGTCTTGTGTTTTGAAAGTTGCAGACCTAATTCATCAAGCTCCTTAAGTAGTTTTTGATGTGCAACCGATAATTCCTCTTCTTCTTTCGTGAGAATGAGAATGTCGTCCATGTATCGAATCATTATCGCTTTTTCAGGATTCAGGCTTTTTCCCAAATCCATTAAATAAAATTCTCCCAATACCGTGCTTAATGAAGTACCAGTAGCAGTCCCAATTTTGGTGGGACGATCAGCGGATTTACCCAGTCTGGTGTCGCGAAAAGGTACGGTAAGGGCTTTTCTAATCAGCTGTACGATTCTTGGTTCTATTTGTAAAAGAATTAATTTTTCAAGAATAGTTTGATGAGGAATTGAAGGGTAGTATTTATGAATATCCGTTCGTAGCACATGCTTCATCTCGTTTGCCCGGGTGGCAATTACTTGTTTAACAACTTTTCTTGGGGAAGTCTTAAGAAAGCTTGAATCCTTGCGGATAAGAGATGTGGAAATTTCGTCGCTTAATGCCCGCAAAACGATTTGATCCCGAATCCGAGGAATTTGAATTTCGCGTAATTTTCCCGGTTCACTGGAAATTGTTTTGTTCCGAAATGGAGCGAATTCGTAGGCCGGTGAGCTAGGGTTACTAGGATCAGACTGGGTTAATTTTCTTTCAATTTCCCTGATATTTTTTTCTTGGTTTTGGTCAAAAATTTTATGGGTGACCCCGTCCAGACCAACCGATGGATTTTTTCTTCCATCCCGTCCTCGACTGGTTTTGATCCGTTCCCAAGTATCTTGTAAGGAATCGAAGGTATTCCAAGTCATTTTCGAATGCTTTGAATTTGAAAAGGAAGGTTTTGCCTGGTTGGCGATTTTAAATGTGCTGCATGAGGGAGATTTTTTTTCGCAGGGATATGCCATGATTCCATTTGCTAAGTAGTACCTTCATTTTTGAATATGTTATAAATTTTAAATGTGGAGATCTACTGGCTAGTTTCATTATGCTCTAAGAGACTTTCCAAGATGTTGAGGATGCTAGTTTCTTCCTTTGGATTAAGGTGCCATTTTTGGGTTCCTATCCACAAAGTACTTCTGCCGTCGTGGTATCCTGGTTGTGAAAATTGATTATCACTGAGTATCCGAACCGGAAATTCGGGAGCATCCTCTGGACCTTTTTCAATGGTTTGACTCAGGCAATGATGAAGGTTTTTCAGGTCTTGCTTTGTAAGTGCATGGCTCTGTTTATTTCCTAAATGCAAAAGATAATCAGTGGAATTATTAATATTTTTTTCTATCTTTATCATATGTATAATCTATTTATTTTAAAGAGAGCATATTTTCCTAATTTCGGTAAGGAAAAAATTCACCCCATTATATCCTCCTCAATCCCAAGGGCACGGGAGTAGGGTATACCAACTTCCTTTTCAAAGGCCTTGGGGTCGATTTCCTCTGCAAACTGCCCCTGGGACCGTAATTCCGCCCACTTTGTCATCGCCCAGAGTCTGATTCTAGGATCTTTTTCCTCGATATAAACTTTAAGGGGATAGGCTAGTGGAGT